>JBBINP010000020.1:0-16590 GCA_037443825.1 Candidatus Moraniibacteriota bacterium | reverse complement strand
CTGGTGGGCAGAGAGGGATTCGAACCCCCGTAGGCCGAAGCCGACAGATTTACAGTCTGTTGTAATTGACCGCTCTACCATCTGCCCGATTTAAAAATACGCCTGATTGTGGAGATTATTTGCCAAAATTTTGAGCCTGGAACCGGGATCGAACCGGTGACCTCGTCCTTACCATGGACGCGCTCTGCCAACTGAGCTATCCAGGCGCTATCGCCAGATAAACAGAATACGGCAATAAAAACGCGATAATTCCGCGTCTGATCCAAAAACATTTATTTTTTTAAAATTAACTTTAACTTGTTGAGGTTGTTCTTGACGCGTTGATTCACGGGACTGAGTTTCAACGCCTGCTTGTAACATTCATGAGCGTCTTCAATGTTTCCCTGCTCCTGATAATAATTACCCAGACGCTCATAGGCCTCTATATCCCGCGGATTCAAGGCGATGCGATCAATAAGAATTTTTTCAAACTGGCCTTTTTCCCCGATTTTTGATTCCGGATGAACCACTTTGTCGCTTAACATCGGGTGAATACTTTGATTAATTTTCTTTTCCGCAACGGGCGCTTCGGGTGTTTTTTTTATTTTTTTAAAAATTTCCGCGTAAGGGCTCTTAGTCGTGACGCCGGAAGAGTTCTTTCGCAACCGCCGCTCGCGGCAATTGCGGATAGAATGCGCCCAGTGATCGGTCAGGTTGTGAATTTTGAGCGAAACAGTCTTAAACCGACGCATAATCTTTTCCAAAAAACCCAAATAAACCTGGGACGCCTTTTCCATATCAATCAGTCTTTTTTCTTTTTTTGGCACGGAATCCTCCAACGCTTCAACTGGAACGGCGGAAACTTTTTTCAACAAAAAGATAATAAGCGCGGCGATGCTGATAACAACAATAATCGGAGGTATAATATAATACAACATAAATAATTTCTGAATTGTTTTAAATTATAATCAGACCAAATTCTCTTTTTTTATATTGACAATTGAGCCGTCTTCAAGTTTCAGCCGGATATCGCCGGTAATGGCGTTAATTTCCAACACCTCGCCTTTGCCTTCTTTTATTTTGACAAAGCTGTGCATTTCCGGCATTCCCTTAAGAAGCTCCCGATATTGATCAAATTCATAGGAAAGGCAGCACATCAAACGTCCGCACGCGCCGGAAATTCTCTCCGCTCCGCGATGAGACACTCTTTGCGCCCGCGCCATTTCCGTTGAAATGCTCGGCAGGTTTCCGGCAAATTTTACGCAACATAATTCCCGCCCGCATACTCCACAATCTCCAAATTTACGCGCTTCGTCGCGCGATCCGATCTGGTGCATTTTAACAGAACGGTGGAAAATACGGGATAAATTTTTGACGAGATCGCGAAAATCAACGCGCCCGTCGGACGTAAAAATAACCGTCATCCCGCTGCCATCCAAAGAAACGCGCGCGTCAACCAATTTCATTTCAAGATCCAAGCGTCTGATTTCGCTTTTGCAAACATTTAAAATTTCCGGCTTTTTTTTAGCGTTGCGATGAAAAACATCCAGATCCCTTTCTGTAGCGGCGCGAATAATTTCAAAAACAGGATTTTCACCGGTTTCAACATCTTTTTTTTCAATTACGCCGACATCATTTCCAAAATCAGCCGCGACTACCACAAAATCGCCTGAATTAAAATCACTTTCTTTGCCGAAACACAAACGGGGGTTTTCCCAATCATATAAATTCACCAGATATTTGCGATTCATAATTCATATCTTACAAAACCGCCGATTTGGATATTCTCGCCGATTTTTCCGATTTTTTCCGCGATAAGATTTTCCACCGTAATTTCAGGATTTTTTATAAACGGCTGGGTTAAAAGAGCGACTTCTTGGCGGAATTTTTTTTCCTTTCCGGCCATGATTTTTTCCGCCAATTCAACCGGTTTGTTTTCTTGTTTAAGTTGTTCCGTCCAAATTTCTTTTTCTTTGGCGATTAAATCCGGACTGACTTCTTCTGGTTTCACTACCAGCGGATTCATGGCCGCTATCTGCATGGCGATATCATTGCCAAGTTCTTTGAATTCTTCATTGCGCGCCACGAAATCGGTTTCGCAATAAAGCTTTAGCAACGCTCCGATTTTGCCGTTGGAATGAATATAAGAAACAATCAGTCCTTCTCTTGTTTCCCGATCGGCTTTTTTAACCGCTTTGCTTTTTCCCAGTTTTCGCAAAATTTCAATCGTTTTTTCTTCATTTCCGCCGGCTTCTTCCAGCGCTTTTTTGATATCCATAACTCCCGCGCCGGTTTTTTCCCTGATTTTCTTGATTAAATCCAACATATCCGTTTTGACAATCCCGCCTGTTTTTTTGTTAGTCAACAACAACATAACGCAATTACAGACGGAAATTTTATTTTTCTTAATTAACACCCGGAGTGTTTTTCGCGTTTCAGGACGCGCAAACCCCGCCGGACGCCATTATTATTTTTTTTAATTTTCTACTTGACTGAATCATTTTTTCCGTTTTCCTCCGACAACGCCTTGCCGACGCATCCAAGAATAAAACGCAGAGAGGAAATCGCGTCATCATTGGCCGGAATGGGATAATTCGCTTCGCGCGGATCCACGTTTGTGTCAGCCAAAGCGATAACCGGAATTCCGACTTTGCGCGCCTCCCTGATGGCCAAATAATCTTCTTTGATGTCAACCACAAAAATAGCTCCCGGCAATTCTGTCATTTCCTCAATGCCGCCTATCTTGTTTTCCAGCTTTTCAATTTCTTCCATTTTTTTCATCTGTTCAAATTTTGTGTATTTTTTCAATTCGCCTTTTTCAAACATTTCACGCAGATTTTTGAGATAACGCACCCTTTGGCGAATAACTTTAAAATTGGTAAAAGTTCCGCCTAGCCATCTTTCCACCACATAAGGCATTCGCAGGCGCTTCGCGATTGATTTAATCAAATCAGCCGCTTGTTTTTTGTTGCTGATAAATAATATTTTCTTTCCTTCGGTTTTAACGTTTTTGATAAAAGCCAGCGCCTCTTCAAGTTTTTCAGCGGTTTTTCCCAAATTAATTATGTTTATTCCCTGCCGCGTCGTATAAATATATTCCTCCATCGCCGGATGGCGCCGCGATTTCCGGTGTCCGAAATGAATGCCGTTTTTCAGCATTGATTCCAGATTAACACCTGCTTCTTCAAAATTAAAACTGGCAAAGTAATCAGATACTTCGCCCGCTGACTGAACGACATCCGCTTTTGGCTGCGGATTTGTTGATTTTTCTTCCATATTTTTCCTTATAAATTATTACACCTACTTTTCATAGCGGATTTTTATTCCCGCTTTTTTGCAAAAACGGGACAGGACAAATCCTGAAAAAGTATGTTTGATTGCTTCAAAAGTACGCTTTTCAGTATATCAGAAAGAAAACTATTGTCAATTTTCCGCTTTTGTGATATCTTGTTTAAGGTTAAATCTAAAAAAAGCGATTCTGGCTTACCCCCCCTTTTTTTTCTCCACGGACAAAGCCAGAAAGCGCGGCTGTTAAAAAAAACTATGAAAAAGAAAATTCATCCCGAATATCACGAAAAAGCGCTTATAACCTGCGCTTGCGGAGCGACGCTGGAAACCGGATCCACTCAAAAAACAATGCAGGTGGAAATTTGTTCCCAATGCCATCCCTTTTACACCGGAAAAAAGAAAATTATTGATACCACCGGACGAGTTGATCGCTTCAAAAAGATAACTGAAAAAACCAGAGTCAAAAAAGAGGCGCGCGTAAAAAGCGCGGCCAAAAAGTCCGTAAAAAATAAACTTGAAAGAGACGCGAAATCAAAAACCAAAAAAACGCAACCGCTGAAAAAATAAAGATGGGAATTTTTAATTTATTTTTTAAAAAGAAGCCAGCGGGCTTCTTTTTTTTTGCTGTTTTCACTAAGGTTTTCGGGATGAATGATGGTGAATGATTTTCCACTTCCCGCCGCGGCCGCGGCGCCAGACAAAAGTGAATCTAGCTGGAACCACGCTTCTCGCGCCATCGCCATCCACTTCAAAATCATACATTCCGGAATGCAGATAGCAATTCTTTCCCAAAAACTGAATTTCATTTTCCCCGACCCGGCCAATCGGATTTTTTTTGAAAAAATGATCAAAATAATTCCGCGCCTCCTTTGATCCTTTTTTGAGATCCGGAGATAAAGTAGGCAAGAAAGTGGCATCAGCAGTGTATAAATCGGCTGCTTTCAGGGGATTTCCGCTTCGCAAAGACATCAACCAAAGTTTGAAATTTTTTTCAGCCGTTTTCTGAGCGCTTTCAGGCGCTTGTTTCTTTCTTGTTTTCTTGTTTCCGCGAGTTTTCATAATTTAAACTTTATTTCTAATTGAAGCGCGCTCCACCTTTTGTGCGATGTTTTTTTGCCACCCTAACGCGCGCCGTTTCTTTTTCAATCAGCGCCGCGACGCGCGCGTATTCGGTTTCGTCGGCGGCGATGGCTTCCTTTTTGAGTTCTTCGGCTCGCCGGCGCGCCTCTTCCGCGCGCATAAGATCAATTTCTTCCGCTCTCTCGGCCGTGTCGGCAAGCACAGTCAAGTTATTGTTATTAAACTCCGCGAATCCTTCGGAAATAGCGATATCTTGTTCCAGTCCGCCGGACTTGACCATAATATTTCCGGCTTTTAATGCGCCAATGTATGACTGGTGATTGGGAAGAATCGTTATTTCCCCGTCAACAACAGGCAGTGTCGCCTGATCTATTTCAGATTCAAAAACAGTGCGCTCGGGAGTGACTATTTTAAATTTAATTTTATTCGTCATTGATTTCGCGTTAACAGCGAACTGATTGATAATTAAAGTTTGATCTCGTCAACGGATCCTTTCATATAAAATTCCTGTTCCGCCACGCCGTCCATTTCTCCGTCCAGAATCATCTTAAATCCCTTGATGGTGTCATGGATTTTTACATATTTTCCTTTGAGACCAGTGAACTGCTCAGCCACAAAAAACGGCTGAGACAAAAATTTCTGAATTTTTCTGGCGCGCGTTACGGTTATTTTGTCTTCATCGGATAATTCTTCCATGCCGAGAATGGCAATAATATCCTGCAGATCCTTGTATCTTTGCAGGACTTTCTGCGCGCCGCGCGCCACCTGATAATGTTCTTCTCCCACAATTTTTGGATCCAGAATGTTTGAAGAAGAATCCAGCGGATCCACGGCCGGGTATATTCCTAATTCGGATAAGCCGCGGGAAAGCACGACGGTTGAATCCAGATGCCCGAAAGTCGTCGCCGGAGCCGGATCGGTAAGATCGTCGGCTGGTACATACACCGCCTGAACGGAAGTAATTGATCCTTTTTGAGTGGAAGCTATTCTTTCCTGCAAAAGACCCATTTCTTCAGCCAATGTCGGCTGATATCCCACCGCCGAAGGAATGCGCCCCAACAAAGCCGAGACCTCCGAGCCGGCTTGGGTAAACCTGAATATATTGTCAATAAAAAGCAAGACGTCCTTGCCTTCATCGTCACGGAAATATTCCGCCATCGCCAGCGCCGAAAGAGCCACGCGCTGGCGCGCTCCCGGCGGTTCATTCATCTGGCCGAAAACAAGAGCGGTTTTGTCCAAAACTCCGGAACTTTTCATTTCGTGATATAAATCATTGCCTTCACGCGTCCTCTCGCCCACGCCGGCAAAAATTGAATAACCGCCGTGCTCCTGCGCGATATTGCGAATAAGCTCCTGAATAACCACGGTTTTGCCCACACCCGCTCCGCCAAAAAGCCCGACTTTTCCTCCTTTGACAAAAGGGCAAATCAAGTCCACAACCTTTATGCCGGTTTCCAAAATTTCAAATTGCGTTGATTGTTCCATAAAACTCGGCGCTTCGCGATGAATTATCCGCGAGTGTTCGGGTTTAAATTCCGGCAAGCCGTCAATAGGTTCACCCAACAAATTGAACATTCGTCCCAAAGTTTGCGGTCCGGCCGGAACTTTAATTGGCGAACCAGTATCCGACACTTCCATTCCGCGGCGAAGCCCATCCGTTGATCCCATAGCGACAGTCCGCACCCTGTTCCCGCCCAGATGTTGGGCGGTTTCCAAAACCAAACTGTCCCCGCCCAATTTAATTTCAAGCGCGTCATAAATTTTTGGCATTTTCTCTAAAAATTCCACGTCCACAACAGGACCGATAACCTGATTGATTTTGCCTTTGTTCATAAAAATATATAATTAAATGTTACGCTATCCGCCCGCAAAAATTTTTTATATCTGCCGCAAATTCGCAGTTTAAAAAATAAATTAATTTTCCAACGCCGCTCTTCCCGCTGAAATTTCCGCTATTTCCTGCGTGATTTTCATCTGCCGTATCTGATTATAGGCAAATGTCAGATCGTCAGCCATTTCTCCCGCCGCTTCCGTCGCGTTTTTCATCGCCATCATCCGCGCCGATTCCTTGGAAGCATTGGATTCCAAAATAGCGTGATATGCCTGCATTTCAATAAGCCGCGGAATCAAAGATTCCAGCACTTTTTCAGCGTTCGGTTCAATCTTGTATTCATTTTTCGGCTCATTAAGTCCGTATTCTTTGGCCAAAATATCCATTTCAGCGATTTGTTTTTCAATGTCAATTTTACTGATTGGCAAAAGTTGGCGGATTTTTGCTTCTTGATGGACGGTTGACACGTAATCGGTATAAACCACCACCACCTTGTCGTATTTTTTCGCGAGATAATCTTCAATTATCAATTTTACCAACGGACGCACGCTTTCAATTGTCGGAAGATACGCAAGATCCGGAAAAGTGGCGATAATTTTTCCGTTCATCCGCCGGACAAAATTTTCACCCTTTTTTCCAATAGCGATAAAATCTATATTTTCCTTGACGGCAAATTCTTTTTGAGCGGATAATTTTTTCACGCCAAATCTGTTAATAAACAATTTTTCCGGATTTTCAAGTTCTTTTTTTACTTTTTTAACAACCTGAGCGTTAAAAGAACCGCATAAGCCGCGATTGGATGAAATCAAAACCACCAGAACTCTTTTAACCTCCCGCGTTGCCAAAAGCCCTTCCTGGTATTTTTCAAGGGCCTGAGATAAGTTGGCAAGCACATTCCACGCGCTGCGGGCGTATGGACGCACCGCCAAAACCGAAGCGATGGATTTGCGCATTTTAACCGCACTGACCATTTCCATCGCGCGGGTTATTTTTCCGGTATTTTTTATGGATTTTATTCTTCGCCGTATTTCTTTGCTGTTTGCCATTTTATTGGTTGGAGACGGCTGATGTTTAACAGCCGACAGTTTTTTTAATCGCCGTTTTGATAAATATCCTTAAATTTTTTTATATCTTCTTTCAACTTTTCCGTTATTTCATCCGTCAAATCCTTTTTTTCCGCGATTAAATTCAGAGTTTCCCGCGCTTCGGATTTCATATACTTGTGAAAATCATTTTCCCAGCCCTTTATTTTTTCCACGGATACATCGTCCAAAAAACCTCCGGTTAAAGCGTATAAAATCGCCACCTGGCTTTCCATGGAAATCGGTTCGTACTGGTCTTGTTTCAGAACTTCCACCGTGCGGCGGCCTCTTTCAATTTGCCGGCGGGTATTTTCATCCAGATCGGAACCGAATTGGGCAAAAGCTTCCAGTTCGCGAAATTGAGCCAAGTCCAAACGCAGTCTGCCGGCTACTTTTTTCATAGCTTTTGTTTGAGCCGCCGAACCCACGCGAGAAACGGACAAACCCACGTTTAAGGCTGGACGAATGCCTTTATAAAACAAATCGGATTCAAGATAAATTTGCCCGTCGGTAATCGAAATAACGTTAGTTGGAATATAAGCCGAAACATCGCCGGCTTGCGTTTCAATAATCGGAAGCGCCGTTAACGATCCGCCGCCAAAATTTTCATTGAGCTTGGCGCTTCTTTCCAGAAGGCGGGAATGCAAATAAAAAACATCTCCCGGATAAGCTTCTCTTCCTGGCGAACGCTTAAGAATCAAAGAAATCTGGCGATAAGCCCAGGCGTGTTTAGACAAATCGTCATAAACCACCAACACATCCATTCCTTGATCCATAAAATATTCTCCCAGCGCGCAACCGGCATAAGGAGCTATATAAGAAAACGCCGCGGGATCAGACGCGCCCGCCACCACGATAGTCGTGTATTCCATCGCTCCGCGCCGTTCAAGTTCCGCCGCGATTTTGGCAATCTTTGACTCTTTTTGGCCGATAGCGACATAAACGCATTTCATATTTTGTCCGCGCTGGTTGATTATTGCATCAATGACGATGGATGTTTTTCCCGTCTGACGATCGCCGATAATAAGTTCCCGCTGCCCCCTGCCTATCGGAATCATGGCGTCAATGGCTTTGATGCCGGTTTGCACCGGCTGGTTCACTGATTGGCGCGTTATCACCCCGGGCGCTATTTTTTCAATCGGATAATTTTTTATGCCGTCTTTCGCCAAATCACCTTTTCCGTCTATCGCCTGCCCCAGCGGGTTGATGACGCGGCCGATCATTTGTTCGCCTACCGGCACGGATAAAATCCTTCCCGTGGACCTGACCACATCCCCTTCTTTTATTTTTTTGTAATCTCCCAAAATCATCGCGCCGACACAGTCTTCCTCGAGATTAAGCGCCACTCCATATATACCGGATGACGGATTTTTTCGCGCTTCCTCCGTTTCCGCGTCCGGTTCAAATTCCAACATCTCGTTAGCCATCGCTTCCGAAAGGCCGGCAATTTTTGCCACACCGTCTCCAATTTCAATAACAGTACCTATTTTTTCCGTTTTCGTTTCAGCTTCAAAACTTTCAATTTGTTTTTTAAGTTGTTCAATTATGTAATCTTTGTTCATCTTGATCCGTTATTAAACATTAAGCATTAATCAATGCTATTGCCTGATGATCGGTGTTCAATGTTTAATTTTTAATTTTTTTATGTGAAAATTCATTTTATCAGCGCGTCGCGCAAGCTCCGCAAACGCCTCGCCGCGCTGCCGTCCAAAATTTCATTTCCGACTCTAACCACAATTCCGCCCTTTATTTTTTCATCAATCTTTTCGCGCAAAATAACTTTCTCGGCTTTGTGATTTTTTTGGACAAAATCCTTGATTTTTTCAGCTATCGCCTGTCCGTCCGGCAGACGGATGTTTTTTATCCCACGCATTGAGATTATCTCCGCCTCCGCTATTTTGTTTTTTCGGTTGTAAATTTCATCAAATTTTTCAATTATTTTCGACAGTATTTTTTTTTGCCGCTTTTTTTCCAATACTTTCATAAGACCGGCGATAACGCCTTCAATTTCCCGCCCGGACTTGCCTTCGGCCGCTTTATACAAAGCTCTTGCGTATTGTGTCGGTGTTATTCTCATTTTTATCGGACCAAAACACAAAAATTAAATTCAAAAAAGCGGCGCGAAAGAAAGAATTTCAAATTTTATTTCCGCGCCCCGCGTCTTGATTTTCACGCTTTCCTAGCGATTTTTGGATTAATTCGGCGTCTTTCCCGGCATCCAGCTTTTCTCCGATTATTTTCTCCGCCGCGCTCACAACCAATTCCGCTATTTCTTCTTTCGCTTCCGCCATCATTTTGTTCTTTTCCTCCGCGATTTTCTTTTTGGCGTTTTCCAGAATATTTTCAGCCTGCCTTCTGGCTTCAGCCGCTATTTCTTCACGGCTTTTTTTTGCCTGCTCTTCGGCTTTGGCAACAATCACCCTGGCTTCCGCGCGCGCTTCTTTTAAAACTTCTTTTTCTTTTTCCATTATTTCCGCCAGTTTTTTTCGCGATTCATCCGCGTCCCGCAAACCTTTTTCAATTTTTTGCGAGCGCTCATTCAGCATTTTAACAATCGGCTGATAAGCAAACCTCCTAAGAACATAAAACAGGATGGCGAAATTGATCAGTTGCGCCGCCAGCAATTTCCAGTTTATTCCCAATTTGGACAATAGTTCCATGTTTTTGTGAAAAAAATTCCAATAACATCCCGAGAAGCAAAAAACCAGAATTTTTGTTTATATTCTCATAGTTTGCTTCGCCGCCCGGGACGGCAATCCGCTATACGAATTTAATTATCAAAGCCACGACCAACGCGTAAATAGCAATGGCTTCAGTGAAAGCCAAACCCAAAATCATAACCGTCTGCACCTTGCCGGATGCTTCCGGATTGCGTCCAATGGCTTCAAGCGCCTTGGAAACTAAAATGCCGAGACCTATGCCGGGACCGATGGCTCCCAAGCCCATGGCGATAGCCGCGCCGATTGACTTCATCGCTTCGGCGTTTGACGCGATGGCTTCAGCCGCGTGTTTTGTTTCTTCCATATGATTGTTAATTTAAATTATTATTATAAATTAATGCGAAGTCTCAGTAACCGCCATTTTCAAAAACACCAATGTCAGCATCGCGAATACCAACGCCTGAATAAAACCGACGAAAATTTCCAGCATCAAAAAAGGAACCGGAACGACATATGGAACGAGCATCAGCATTACAATCAGCAAAACCTCTCCCGCGAATATGTTTCCGAATAGCCGAAAAGAAAATGAAATTATTTTCGCTATTTCCCCGATTAATTCAAGAATTCCGACAAAAGTTCCGATAACATACGGTTTACTGAAAGGACTGACCAAAAACTTTTTGGCGTACCCCGCCGCTCCAACGGCCGCGATGCCCATATAGTGAGTCGCGGCGACCGAAATCAATGCCAGCGCCACGGTCATATTGAGATCGGCCGAAGGACTGCGCAGAAAAGGCACTATTATTTCTTCGCCGTGTTTTGTTTCCTTCAGTCCTATCGTTCCCAGTCCGGGAATAATTTCCGTCCAATTGGAAAGAATGACAAAAATAAAAATAGTGGCTACGAGCGGAAAAAATTTTTGAGTTTGTTTTTTGTCGCGCGTTACGCTGTCAACCAAATTCAGAAGCGATTCCAGCGCGTATTCAATAAGGTTCTGAAAGCCGCGGGGAATGAATTTAAGTCTTTTTTGAAAAAGACAGGAAAAAACAATAATAGCTGAAGAAACAAAAAAAGTCACCATAAAAGTATTGGTGATAGGCAAATTTTTAATATAAAATAACGTTTCAGCAGAAAGAGAAATTTCCATTTTGGCCGGTTGTTTTATTTCAATAAATCAGCCGTTTTTTTGCAAACCACCCAGGAAGAAACGATTATTGAAAAAAATATTCCTCCCAGCAGAAACCACGGGGAAGTTCCCAATGTTTTGTCCAGCAGTCTTCCGCCTAGCGCGAAAAGAACCAACGGAACGGCAATGGAAAAACCCAGATTCCAGGCAAAACTAAAAACGGACCAGTTTTTGCTTTTTTGTTCCATAACAACTTGAAGCCCATTGCTTCACATTATCTATTTTCACTTATAATAGAATTATAGTCAAGTTTCAAGCTTAAATATTTTTTTCGCGTTTTCAACGGTTATGTCGGCTACTACGTCTTTCGGCATTAGTTTCAACAAAGCTATTTTTTCAGCCACCAGCTTTACGTAAAACGGTTCGTTGCGTTCGCCTTTGCGCGGAAAAGGAGACAAATACGGACAATCTGTTTCCAAAACGATATCTTTGAGATCAATTTCCCTAATCAGACGATCATAACTCGCCGAATAGGTAATAATGCCATTGAGTCCGATTTTATAGCCAAGTCCGATAAATTCCCACGCGGTTTTCAGCCCTCCCACAAAACAATGAATGACTCCTTTTTTTTCAATCGGATTATTTTTCAAAATTTCCAAAAGATCGCCATAGGCCTCGCGGCAATGGATAATCATCGGTTTTTGAGTTTCATTGGCAAGTCCAATGCCCGCAAGAAAAACTTCTTTTTGTTTCTTTTTTATTTTTTCAGTAGCCATTTCTTCGCGAATATGGAAATAATCCAGCCCCATTTCCCCTATTGCCGCCACTTTTGGATTCTTGGCTAGTTCCAGATATTTTTTATGATCAAATTCTTCGCGATAATGTTTTTCGTTTCGCTTTTCAGATTCAACGCTTTGATTTTCTTTAATGTAAATCGGATGCAATCCAACCGCCGCCCAAACGCCGATCTTGTGTTTTTCCGCCATCCGCACCGCTCTTTCGCTGGTGGAATATTGCGAACCGACATTCACCACAAAAACACCCTCAGTCAGAGAGCGCTTTAAAACTTCATCCGCATCATCTTTATACGCGTTGAAATTAACATGGGCGTGGGTGTCTATTAGATAGCTTTTAGCTTTTAGCTTCATTAGCTTTTTAGAAAATTTATTTTATATTCAAAAAATGGCTTAATTCTGGTAATATTTAACAACTAGAAATCTGCTATTGACAAACTGCATATCTTATGATAATATTAAATGTTGACAGTGTTCAACAAAATTTCTTTGAAAAGGAGTTATGTGTGATGGAAAAAATCGTGTATTATTTAATTTTGAGTCTTAGTTTGTCGGTGCCGATAAGTATAGGAGTCCTATTTCTTATGCTTGGCAACAGCGCATTCACTGTCATTGCTATAGACATGATTATAGTATTGATTATCGGCAATGCTTTTCTCTCCCTCGGACTATATCTGATAATAAGAACGGCAATACGAGATTCTAATCATCCAGATTTTCAATAGTACACTTAACCACCTCTCGCTCATATTTTCAGCGTTTGGTGGTTTTTATTTTTATTCTATCGACAAATAAATTTTAAAAAAACTAACATGGGATATCACCTTATCCTATGAAAAAGCGGTTCTACTTTTTTAGTTTCCAGCGCCTGTTTGATTTTTTCCGACGTTTCCGGCATAAACGGAAACAACAAACGAGAAATCCGCGACAAATCGCCAATCAGTTTCCGCATCACTTTTTTAAATTCATCCCTGTCCGTTTTCGCCAATTCCCATGGCTTATTGTCTTCTATGTATTTATTGGTTTCACGCACGATATTTATGACATATTCAAGAGCGTCAGCCAGGCGATATTCACGCATCAGCTTGGAAAATTCAGGATTAATTTCCGGATCCTCCGGAACTTGATAATTCAAATCGCCCGCCAGCTTCATAACGCGCGAAATTAAATTACCCAGCCCGTTGGCCAAATCGGCATTATACTTTTCGGTCATTTTTTCCCACGTGACATCTCCGTCTTTGGAATACGGAAGTGAAACAAGCAATACGTACCGCGCTCCATCAACTCCAAATTTTTCCACCACCTCGTCCGGATTGATGACGTTGCCGAGAGTTTTGGAAATCTTCTGATTATTGATTGTCAGATATTCATGGCAATAAATGGCGGTCGGCAACGGCAAATTTGCCGATAAAAGCATAGCAGGCCAATAAATGGCGTGAAAGCGCAAAATTCCTTTTCCGATAACATGCAATTTCTCGCCTTCCCCCGCCCAAAACTTCCCATATAATTCTCCGGCTGTCGCGTAATCAAGAGCGTTGATATAATTTGACAATGCGTCCACCCAGACATACATAATCTGGCTGCCGTCTCCCGGCACCGGCACACCCCAGCCGCAAGCCCGCTCTATCGAACGAGAAATGGAAAAATCTTCAAGACCCCGACGAATAAAACTCAAGACTTCATTTTTGCGGTAGTCTGGAACAATTTTTAATTCTTCGCTTGCAATCAACTTTTCCAGAACCTGCTGGTAATTGGAAAGTTTGAAAAAATAATTTTCTTCTTCAACCTTCACCGGTTCCGCAAGATGATCGGCGCACTTTCCGCCTATCAGATCTTTTTCCGTCTTAAACTCTTCGCAACCGACACAATACAAACCTCTGTATTTTTTCTTGTAAACATCTTTCGGTTTAAAAGCCGCCCACATTTTCTGCGCGCCCGCAAAATGCCTCTTCTCCGTCGTGCGGATAAATTGATCGAAAGAAAGATTCAGTAATTGCTTCAACGCCTTAAAACTTTCCACGTTTTCCGCCACAAATCCATCAACGTCGCGACCGGCTTTCCTGGCGCTTTCCACATTCTTCAGGCTGTTTTCATCCGAACCCGTCAGAAAAAATGTTTCGTTCCCGAGAATGTTTCTGTGATAGCGCGCCAAAACATCGGCTTGTATCTTTTCCGCCGCGTGTCCGACATGCGGCTTGGCGTTCACGTAATCAATCGCGGTGGTGATATAAAATTTATTTGCCATTGAATTAAAAAAATATTATCCGCCCAATTTATCTTCATAATTCTTTGCCCAATAGAGCACACGGTCGCAGTACCAATTATATTTAGACGAAGTTGTGCCGGAAAGATAAAGCTTGGCAGCATTGCATTCTCCGCTTTTTTTGGTCGCGCCGCCACGCGCCAGTTTTAAAGCCATCGCAGTCACGCCATCCGTCAAATTCCACGGATTGGGCGGATTGTGGCCGGTGACTGACGCGATTTGACTTTTGTATCCCATCCACGTGTCCGACATAAATTGCGCCACCCCCATCGCCCCGCCCGTTCCTTTGTATGATTTCGGCGGACAAGAAACTTTTTGTTTTTTCCAATTGTAATCAAGCTCCTTGCAAATACCTTTAAACAAATCCATGCGATAACTGCTCATACGGCTTTGCTCGGCCGCACAACCGCCCGTAAAACGCCCCAAATCCGATTCCACCACCAGCATACCCAAAATAAAATCCTTGCGCACGCCGGTCGTTTTGGCCGCGAAAGACGCCGCATCTTCAATGTCTTTGGCGTTATACGATTTTCCAAGCAAAGCCGACAATTCTCCGCGCAATTTGGAAAGTTTGCTGTTAAGCTCCCTGATTGTCGCCGCTTTTTCAATAATGTCCCGCTGGGTATCGGATCTGTTGGCAATTAAGTCGCGCTCCTGATCTTCCTTAAGAACCAAAAGTTTTTTATGATCTTCCTTGATCCCGACCAGATTTTCTTTTTCCGCCAATATTTTTTCTTTCGCCAATTTGATATCGAAAATCAGGCCCATTGTTTTTTGATCCAAAGTCAAAAAATGATCCACCGAGTTCAGCGTTTCCCTGAAATTCTCTCCGCTCAAGATTATTTCAAGCGGGGTTGTTTGGCGCCCGTAATAAATTTCCCGAAGAAATTCTTTAAGCATGTTTCTTTTGACTTTAAGTTTTTCATCCAAAAAATAAATTTCCGCTTCTTTGCGGGAAATTTGCAAAGCTGTTTCCTGAATATTATTTTCCGTTTTTTTGATTTCCCGCTGGGTGGAAAAAACCGATCCCTGAATTTGGGAAAGTTCTTTTTCCAAAGCCGTCTTTTGCTGCTCTTCTTTCTTGAGCCGTTTGTTGACAAGTTCAATGTCTTCCTTAATTTCCTTTTCTTCGTCTTCATCGGCCGCCCGCGCGGACGCAAAACGCCAGTCCGGAGCGGATAAAACGACTCCCGACGCCAAAATAATCAGCAACGCGAAAAAAGTCCTGGAAAAGAAAAGTTTTTTTTCATCTTTTTGTTTCCTGTCCATTTGCTTTTATTTTACCACCAAAAAAACAAAAAAGGAAACCTCGCGAACAAGGATTCCTTTTTAATAACTAAAAATCAGATATTCGCAACATTTATCAAGAAACTTTTTTTGTTTCTTCTTCCGTTTCCGCTTTTGGAGTTTCTTTAATCACGCCTTCAACTTTCGTAACGTCTTCATCCACTTTCTCATCAAGTTTGGCCAAATCCTCATCTGTGCGCGGCGGAGTCACTCCGGCCACGACTGTTTCTTTGTCCACAAGAACATTGACTTTTTCAGGAAAAGAAATGTCTTTAATTTTAACATAATCGTCAAAAGTTTTCAGTCCGCTAATATCCACTTCAATTTTTGGCGGCAAATCCACCGGCAAACAGCTAACTTCAATTTCATCCATTCCTTTGAGCAGAACGCCTCCCAGTTCCTTGACAGCCGGAGCTTCACCGACAAATTCCAGCGGCACCGCGGTTTCGACTTTTTTGTCCATTTGAACCTGAAAAAAATCAGCGTGAGAAAATTTGTCGGTAAGCGGATCTTTCTGAACATCGTAAACAAGCACGTTGACTTTTTTGCCGTTTTCCGTTTCAAGCTCAATCAGGGTATTTTCTCCAGACTGGCTTAAAACCTTCACAAAATCCAGACTGTTTACCCATATATTGCTGGATTTTATGTTATGTCCGTACAGAACTGCCGGAAGAAGGCCTTGTTTACGGAATTTTTTAACTTTTTTTCCAACCACATCCCGCGGCTGAGATTTCAAATGAATTTTAACCATATGATTTAAGCTGATTTTTTATTAATACCGGTTATATATTTCAAATAAATTATTCCTCCTTGCAAGTCCGAAAAATTCCCAAAAAGTCCGCTTATCGCGAAAGCGCAAACATCTGAATCATTTAATTTTTCCTCGAATTTCCGCCGCGCAACGCTTTGATTTTTAACGCTTTTTTCTTTTTGCCGATTGGAAATTCACATCAAAAATATCATACTACCATATCCGCTCCGTGTCAATAATCAATGGTAATGTCCACACACATTTGGCGGTTTTTCCAGAATAGCTGTATTCTGGCGTATGAGTATCAATATGCCAACAACAATTAAAGAAGAACGGTTAAGATGGGTATTGCCTGTCGTAAACAAGGAGTTAAAGCTAAAAGATGTAGCCAGGGTCTGTCCGCATAGCCAGCGCAGTCTGGAGCGTTGGGTGGCAGAATTTAAGAAAAA
>JBBINP010000019.1:0-17320 GCA_037443825.1 Candidatus Moraniibacteriota bacterium | reverse complement strand
AACTCGTTTTTATGCGAACTTAATGATATATAAATACGAAAAGTTGCATGTTATACGAACTTTTGGTATTATATAACTGTTGCTAATTATGACTGAATTATAGCATAAATTTGATGAATCTCAAAGATTTGTCGGGGAAATGCCATAAAGTATTTTGATATGCAGAGGGGGTGGTGTCTGTGAAATATTAATACTAGACAGCGCCAAAACTCCAAAAATGAGCGCTTGCCAAAAAACGGAAGATTTGCTAACATAGTTTTTAAGAAAGAAAGTCCCGATTTATCCCGCCTTTTCAGGAAGGACAGGATAATTGAAACCTGCTCAGGCATCGGGCTTTTCCGGCAGGTTTTTGTTATTAAACAAGACAAGTAATTAAACATTAAAAATAATTATATTATTAAAAAAATAAATCGCTCTGGTTTTTTGGCATCAGGGAGGAATAATTTAATGATATAATGTTCAGTGCTTAAAATGCGGTACGAAATTTGTTATCTTGTCGGAGAATCAAAAGAAATGGAATTGGAAGAAATTAAAAAACGGGTGGCGGAAGCGCTTGTTTTTGAAAAAGCCGAACTTCTGGACCCGGAAATTTCGGAGAAAAGAAAATTGGCTTATCGGATTGGGCGTGAAATTCGTGGCACGTTTGTGGCGAGGCGTTTTAATGTTTCGCGGGAAGATATTGAAGCCAGTCAAAAAACAATCGCCAATATCGGCAAAAAACTGAACTTAGATCAGGATATTTTGCGATTTTTGGTTATTAAAGCTGATAATTTGCCCCCGCTTAAAGAGCGAGAAGCGGTTCGGGAACCGCAAAAAGAATTTGCGCGGACGAAATATCAAAGAACGCGCAGGGAAATTCCATCTGCCAAGCCGGCGGAAAAAAGACCGGAACCGGAGAAACAGGAAAAAACAGTAAGCACGGGAGAAGAGATTGATAAAAAAATAGAAGAAATACTTAATATTTAAACGCTTATCGGGTTATTAACTTCTGGTTTTGTGGAATCTTTTTCCAAAAAATAAAGAAGATAAATCCCTGAAGCCAAATCGCCATGAATGTCAATAAAGTTGTTCTTGTGGGGCGTTTGACGCGCGACCCGGAAATTCGCACCACCACTTCCGGCCAAACGGTAGCGTCCGTCAGTTTGGCAACCAATCGTTTTTGGACTGACAAAAACGGACAAAAACAGGAAAAAACCGAGTTTCACAATATCGTTGTTTGGGGGCGATTGGCGGAAATTACCGGACAATATTTGACAAAAGGGCAGGAGGCGTATTTTGAAGGGCGTTTGGAATCCAGAAAATACACCGGCAAAGATGGAATAGAAAGAAAAGTCACCGAGGTTGTTGCCGAAAACATGCAGCTGGGAAGTCGGCCGCAGGGAAGCGCGAGAGTTTCAGGGGCCGCCGAAAAATCTCCGGCGGAGGAAATTCCGACCATCAACTTGGACGATGAGCCGAAAGAAGTCAAGATTGAAGACGTCCCGTTTTAATATTCCGGGAATAACAAGTTATTTATTTCAAATATGCAAAATTTTTCATTAAACCGATTAAGCTCCACGGAAAAAAAACAATGCTGTTTTTGCGAGCAAAAAATGGATCAAATTGACTATAAAGACGCTTATTTTTTGCGCCGTTTCATGAATTCGCAAGGCAAAATTTATCCGCCGAAGAAATTCGGGATTTGCGCGAAACACCAACGGGCGTTGGCGACTGCTATCAAACGCGCGCGCGTTATGGCATTGGTCCCGTTTGTCATCAAATAACCAATCAACAGGAGTTTTGTTGCCGCCGACCTTAACAGCCAACTCTTTTGATTTGGTTGTTAATCGGCAATCGGTTTATGCTGGATATCACCAAAATAAAAACTGGAAAATATATCGTTTGGAACAACGGTCCTTATGTCGTTTTGTATCACGAACATTCCAAAACCGGCCGGGCCGGAGCGGTCTTGCGGACGCGGATCAAAAACTTGCTTAACGGCGCCGTGCTGGAAAAAACCTTTCAAGGATCGGATAAAGTTGAAGAGGCCGATATCGCCAAATCAAAAGCGCAATATCTTTATGCCGACGGTGAAAATTACTTTTTTATGGACGCGGAGAATTACGATCAGTTTTGCCTTTCAAAAGAAACGTTGGGCGACGCGCCTCTGTATTTGATTGAAGGTACCGAAGTGACGACGCTTAATTTCAACAACCATCCGATTAACGTGGAAATTCCCGTCAAAATCAAACTCAAAGTGATTGAAGCCCCGCCGAACATTAAAGGTGATACGGTTTCCAGCGGCGGCAAAACGGTGGTTTTGGAAACAGGTCTTAAAATAAACGCTCCCTTATTTATTAAGGAAGGAGATGAAATAATCGTGAATACCGAACGGGGAGAATATGTTTCGCGCGCCTGATTTTTTATCAACTTCTCGCATAAATATTTCTTTACAACGGGATGATTTTAGCAGGCCGGTAAAATCAGTTCATTTTATTGCGGATAAAAAATAATACCAACGCCGCTTGCGTGTTTTATCGCGCGCAATTTACGGTTTTAGACATATTATGAAATTCGCGCTCAACAAAAAATTTAAACCGGCTGGCGATCAACCCCGAGCGATTGCGCAACTGACGGCGGGAATAAAAAAAGGAATCAATTTTCAAACGCTTCTGGGCGTGACCGGATCAGGCAAAACATTCACCGTTGCCAATGTCATACGCAACATTCAAAAACCGGCTTTGGTTATCGCGCCCAACAAAACGTTGGCGGCGCAGTTGGCTCATGAATTCCGCGTTTTTTTTCCGAAAAACGCCGTGGAATATTTTGTTTCTTATTATGACTATTATCAGCCGGAGGCGTATATCGCGGCTTCGGACACTTATATTGAAAAAGAAGCTCAGATTAACGATGAAATTGACCGCTTGCGCCATGCCGCCACGGCGGCGCTGATGTCCCGCCGAGACGTGATTATCGTGGCGTCCGTTTCTTGCATTTATGGACTGGGATCTCCCGAGTATTATAGGAGCATCAGTTTTGAAATAAAAAAAAGGAAAAAAATAAGCCGCGAACGTCTCATGGATAAACTGGTGGAAATGCATTATGCCAGGTCAGACGTTTTGGCGCGAGGAAGATTTCGGGCAACCGGAGACACGCTGGAAATCATACATCCCGGCCGCGAAGTTGTTTTGCGCGTTGAAACAAGAAACGGAAAAATTGGCAGAATGTTTGAATATGATTTTTTGACCGGCGAGGAACTGGGAAATTTGCAGAAAGCTCTTATTTTTCCGGCCAAACATTTTGTGGTGCCGGAACCGGTAATAGAGACGGCTCTTTGTGAAATAGAAAAAGAAGCGCGCGAACGAGTGAAATGGCTTCGCGACAACAACAAATTGCCGGAGGCGGAGCGTCTAGAAAGACGCGCGCGGCAGGATATTGAAATGATGCGGGAAATCGGTTATTGCAACGGCATCGAAAATTATTCCCGCTATCTGACCGGACGCGCGCCCGGAGAAGCGCCGCACACTCTGATTGATTATTTCGCCGGAGATTTTTTGCTGGTAATAGACGAATCGCACGTGACGGTGCCGCAACTTAACGGCATGTATAATGGCGATTACGCGCGAAAAAAGTCGCTGGTGGACAACGGTTTTCGCCTGCCGAGCGCGTTTGACAACCGGCCTTTGAAATTCAGCGAATTTGAGACGAAAATAAATCAGGCGATATTTACTTCAGCCACTCCGGGTCCGTATGAATTATCCAAAAGCCAAAAAACAAAAGACAAAAGCGGAATCGTCGAGCAAATTATTCGTCCGACGGGGCTGGTTGATCCGGAATTGATTGTCAGGCCGGCCAAGGGGCAGGTGAAAGACGTTTTGGAAGAAATAAAAAAAATTATTGATAAAAAAGAATCCGCTCGCGCCTCTGCGTCTGAAACGATAGACGGAAGGGTTTTAATCACCACGCTGACAAAAAAAATGGCGGAAGACCTTTCTGAATTTTTGCGGGAAAACGGAATTAAATCGGAATATTTGCATTCCAACGTGGAGACATTGGACCGGATTAAGATTTTGGAAAACCTTAGAAGAGGAAAATTTGAAGTTTTGGTCGGAGTCAATCTTTTGCGCGAGGGGCTGGATTTGCCGGAAGTGTCGCTGGTCATGATTTTAGACGCGGACAAAGAAGGATTTTTGCGAAGCGAAACCTCGCTTATTCAGACAATCGGCCGCGCGGCTAGAAATGTTTCTGGACGGGTGATATTATACGCCGATCGTCTTACCGGTTCAATGAAACGGGCGATTGGCGAAACGCAGAGACGCAGAAAAACGCAGATGGACTATAACAAAAAACATAACATTACCCCCAAAACTATCCGAAAAAAAATACAATCAATCGTGGATCATGAATTAAAGCCGGAAGTTTCGCGCGAATTTGTCAACCTGGAATCTTTGGAGGATTTGCGCGGATACATCAAACAAAAAGAGAAAGAAATGAAAGACGCGGCGCGCAATTTGGAGTTTGAAAAAGCGGCCGTTATCCGCGACGAAATCGGGGAATTGCAGAAAATAAAATTTTGAAAAATTACGATGACTTGCTAAAATACGCCGTTTTTTGTAAAATAAACAGCATTGACTCGGGAGTAATTTTTTGGTCTTGCTTTCGCGGCAAGCCGCGGGGGCGTTAATTTATTCATTTGTAAAAGACAAAATCCATGAAAGAAGAAAAAAAAGCGGAAATAAAAAAATCAATTCCGGAACGGATTGATAAAAAAATAATTGCTGTTGCGGTTGCCGCGCTTTTAATCGCTGGCGGCGCGCTGTATTTCAAACAACAGCCGAATTTTTCGGATTTTTTGAAAATGCCGATTGGCGAAGAAGAAGCCAAAAAAAAGGCGGAGGATTTCATTAAAAACAATTTAATCCGTTCGGATATGGAATTTTCCATCAAAGAAGTGAAAGAGGAATATGGTCTTTATAAAATGGCTATTAACGTCGGCCAGCAGGAAATTTTTGCTTATATAAGCAAAGACGGAAAAAAGTTTTTTCCGCAGGCGATGGATATTGACGCGGAAAAAAACAGCAGCAATCAGCCGGCCGGGCAGCCGGAAAAAAATTCAGTAGAAAACAAAAAAGACATTCCGGAAGTAGATCTTTTTGTGATGAGTTATTGTCCGTTTGGCATTCAGATTGAAAAAGGAATTATTCCGGCTCTGGAAGTTCTAGGCAATAAAATCAAGTTCTCCCTTAAATTCGTGGATTACGTCATGCATCCCGATGATGGAGAAATGGAAGAAAATATCCGTCAACATTGCGTTCAAAAGGAAGAACCTGAAAAACTTGTGAAATACATGGTTTGTTTCCTGAAAAAGGGCGGCGAAACCGAAGCTAAAAATTGTTTGCGGACGGCTGGCATAAATCTGGCGAAAAACGACGCTTGCTTCAAGGCGGTTGACGCCCAATTTGAAGTTCTCAAGAAAAAGAACGACAAAAGCGCTTGGAGCAACGGCCGCTTTCCTCCATTTGACGTGGATAAAGCCGACAATGAAAAATACGGGGTGCAGGGATCGCCGACGCTTGTGATAAACGGCGAAAAAATTTCTACCAATCGAGATCCGCAAAGTTTGCTTTCGGCCGTATGTTCCGGATTTGCGGACAAGCCGGCCGATTGCGACAAAAAACTTTCTTCCGAAACTCCGACAGCCGCTTTCGGCGATGGAAAAACGGCGAATAGCGGAGAAACTCCTTCTTGCGGAAATTAGAGAAACTGCAAAATCCTCATTTTTTAAAGGTTCATTGCCGGATGTTCAGTGGAATGAACCTTTTGTATTTTTTCGGATTGAATTTTAAAAAATATGCAAAATGAAATTATCATAAGAGGCGCCAGGGAACATAATTTAAAAAATATAAATCTTAATCTGCCGCGCGGCAAGTTTATTGTGTTTACCGGAATTTCCGGTTCGGGAAAAAGCACTTTGGCTTTTGACACTATTTTTGCCGAGGGTCAGCGCAGATATTTGGAATCGCTTTCCAGCTATGCCCGCCAGTTTTTGGGCAAGATGGAAAAACCAGATGTTGATTTGGTGGAGGGTTTGTCTCCGACCATATCCATTTCGCAAAAGACAGCTTCGCAAAATCCGCGCTCCACAGTGGGAACAGTGACGGAAATTCACGATTATCTGCGATTGCTCTATGCCAAAATCGGCGTTCCGCATTGTCCGGCGTGCGGAAAGGAAATCGCCAAACTTTCAACTGATGAGATTGTGGAACGGATATTGGATTTGGCGGCGCCTTCCTCAAAACACGGATGTCCGGCATACAAAAAAGAAAAGGTGCGCGTTGAAATACTTTCTCCCATAGTTCGCGGCCGTAAAGGCGAATATTCAACTCTGCTTCTGGAAATGTGGAAAAAAGGATTTTCCAGGGCGCATATCAACGGTAGAAAATACGAATTGAACCCTAAAACAAAAATTCCGCTGGAGCGGTACAAAACACATTCAATTGACATAGTGGCGGACGAGTTGGAAATAAATTACGCTAACGCGTCAAGAATATTTGAAAGCGTGGAAAAAGCGCTGAAACTTTCGCAAGGACTCGTAAAAATTAAAATTAAATCTTGCCGGAGCGGAGTAATGGCCAAAACTTCTTCGGAAACCACTTATAATCAAAACCTGTCCTGTTCGGATCATGATATTGATTTTCCCGAACTGGAGCCGCGCCTTTTTTCTTTCAACTCTCCTTATGGGGCCTGTCCGGCCTGCGATGGTCTGGGGACAAAAAAAGAAATTGATCCGCAATTGGTCATGCCGGACAAAAACAAAACTATCGCCGAAGGCGGCTTTTTGCCCTGGAATTTTCGGCGTAACAATTATTACGGAGGCGTAGTTCTTTCGGTGGCGCGCCATTTTAAAATTCCGGAAAATATACGGATCAGGGATTTGCCTGAGCGCGAACTAAATGTTTTGCTTTTTGGGGCGTCCGCGGCGAAAGACATGGTTTCGGAAAATGAAGCGGAAGAAGTTCCAATCAAAATACGCGCCAAAACCGGAACAAGCTGGACTTTCAAAATAAACTGGCGCGGCATATCCGGTTTTTTGCAGGAGCGTTATTTCAAAACTGAATCTGACGCCGTGCGGGAAGATATTGAAAAGTATATGTCGCATAACCCATGTTCGCTTTGCCGTGGGTCGCGTTACAAGAAAGAAGCGTTGCTGGTTTCAATTAATGGAAAAAACATCTTTGAAATTTCAACTTTAAGCGTGGAAGAATCTCTGAATTTTTTTCAAGGATTGAATCTTTCGGAAAAAGAAAAGAAAATAGCTGGACGGATTCTCGCGGAAGTCCGGGATCGTCTGGGTTTTTTGAATAATGTCGGGTTGGATTATTTGACTTTAGCGCGATCCGCCAATACTTTGGCGGGAGGAGAAGCGCAGAGAATTCGTCTGGCTTCGCAGATTGGATCTCGGCTGGTCGGCGTATTGTATATTTTGGACGAACCTTCCATCGGACTTCATGCGCGCGACAACACAAAACTTCTGGACACGCTTCTGAAATTGCGGGATCTCGGCAATACATTGATAGTTATTGAGCATGACGAAGAAACGATGCGCAAAGCCGACTGGCTGGTGGATATCGGTCCGGGCGCCGGCCGCCATGGCGGAAAAATCGTGGCGCAAGGATTGCCGGAGGAAGTGGAAAAACATCCGCAATCAATCACCGCCAAATATCTGCGCGACGATCTGAAAATAGAAACTCCCGAATCGCGCCGTCCGACCCGGAACAAAAAATGGCTGGTTGTGCGCGGCGCGCGGGAAAATAATCTGAAAAATATCACCGCGGAATTTCCGCTCAAAGCTTTTACGGTGGTAACGGGCGTTTCCGGATCAGGCAAATCTTCTTTGGTGGAAGACGTTTTGTATAAAAGTTTGGCGTCCAAAATAATGCGCGCCCTTGATCGTCCGGGAAGACACATGGAAATCGCGGGCGATAACTATGTTGACAAGGTTATTATGATTGATCAGTCGCCGATCGGACGCACTCCGCGATCAAATCCGGCTACTTATACCGGACTTTTTACCTCTATCCGCGAACTTTTTGCCGGAACAAAAGACGCGAAAAAGCGTGGTTATTCGTCCGGGCGGTTTTCTTTCAATGTTGTCGGAGGACGTTGCGACAATTGCCAGGGAGAGGGATTTATTAAAGTGGAAATGCAGTTTATGCCGGATATTTATCTGCTTTGCGATGTTTGCCGCGGAAAACGCTATAACAGCGAAACTTTGCAGGTAAAATATAAAAACAAGAACGTCGCCGATGTTCTGGAAATGACAGTCAATGAAGCGCGGGAATTTTTTCAGAACTTTCCGGCCATTCATGATAAATTATCCGTTCTGGAAGATGTCGGATTAGGTTATATTCAGCTGGGACAATCAGCGACTACCTTGTCGGGCGGAGAAGCGCAACGCATTAAATTGGCGACGGAACTGGCGCGGCGCGCGACAGGCAACACTTTGTATATTCTGGATGAACCGACCACCGGACTTCATTTTGAAGATATTAAAAAATTATTGGAAGTGTTAAATCGTCTGGTAAACGCCGGCAATACCGTGGTGGTGATTGAGCATAATATGGATGTCATCAAGACCGCCGACTGGATTATTGATCTTGGTCCGGAAGGCGGGGATCGCGGCGGACGCATTGTAGTTTCCGGCGCTCCGGAAGAAGTGATTAAATACCACCAGGAAAGCCACACAGCCAGATTCCTGAAAGATGTTTTAAAAAAATGATTTTTGTGTTATAATATAATCAGAAAAATGAAACAGCGGTTTCCATAATTATTAACAATACAAATAAATGGAAAAAGATTTACGTCTGTCGGTTATTATCCCTTCTTACAAAGAAGGAGAGCGTATCGGAAGAACGCTTCTGGAAATTGAGGAATATTTAAGTCGCCAGCATTATAATTATGAAGTAATTGTCATTGTTGACGGATCGCCTGATAATACGGCGGAAATCGCGAAAAATTACACTAATCACGTCAAAAATCTGAAAGTTATCAAAAATGCGGAAAATCGCGGCAAAGGATTTGTGGTGCGGCAGGGTCTGCTTGAAGCTAAAGGACAGCATCGCTTGTTTTTGGATGCCGATGGATCAACTTCCATCACTCATTTGGACAAATTTTTGCCGGAATTTGATAACGGTTATGACGTGGTAATTGGATCGCGAGACATCGAAGGCGCGTTTGTCCAAATTCCGCAACCAAAAATTCGCATCCTGATGGGCAATATGGGCAACTGGGCGATTCGCATTGTGCTTGGACTCTGGAAATATCCGGATACGCAATGCGGATTTAAAATAATTTCCGGACGCGCCGCCGAAGCGGTAGCCAGCCGCATGGTGGTGGACAGGTTTGGTTTTGATTTTGAGCTCATATCTCTGGCGGAAAGACTGGGTTTTAAAGTCAAGCAAATGCCAGTGCGTTGGTTGAACGAAGAGGGATCAACAGTCGGCGGGTTGTTTGGTCCGAACGGATTTATTCAGGTTTTGATCGACCTTTTCAAGACAAAATGGCGTTTTATGACGGGCAAATACAAGTTAAATAAAAACTAGAAAAATAACAAACGAAAATAAAGTGAAAATAGAAATAGAAAACATAAAACAAAAAAGTTCCGACAAAAAATCCAAAAAACAAAAATGCGTTTCCGAATTAAGGCAGGATTTGGTGACTGGCGATTGGGTTGTGATCGCGGTGGGACGGGCAAAGCGTCCGGAGGATTTTTCTCAAAATAAAAAACAAAAGGAAGAAAGCAATGAAATCGAAAGCTGTCTTTTTGAGCATCCGGAAAAAACCGGGCAGGAGGAAGACGTTTTGATTTATCAATCTTCGGGCGGCGATTGGACTCTTAGGGTTTTTCCCAACAAATATCCGGCTTTTTGTTGCGATCATGAAGCGCGTTATTTTTCCGAAGGACCGTATTTCTTTATGGATGGAACGGGTTATCATGAAGTTATTGTGACGCGCGATCATTACCATCAACTGGCTTTAATGCGGGAAATTGAAGTTGCCGAAGTTTTGGATGCTTATCAGGAACGCTATCTGGCCCTGATGAACAAACCACATGTCAATTTTATCGGAATATTTCATAATCACGGCAAGGAAGCGGGGGCTTCCATCGCGCATCCTCATTCGCAACTAATGGCGATTCCGGTTATTTCGCCTTACATTCAACTGGAGCTGTCGGGGGCGGAACGTTTTTATCGCCAAAACAAACGCTGTGTGTATTGCCTGATGATTAAACATGAACTGGAAAGTCAAAAACGCGTTATTTTTGAAAACGAAGAATTTGTGGCTTTTTGTCCTTTTGCCAGCCGCGTCAATTTTGAAGTGTGGATTGCTCCCAAAAAACACGCGTCTTATTTTGAACGGATAAAAACGGAAGAAAAGTTAAAGTTGGCGCAGGTTTTCCGTCAGGCGTTGGGCGCGATTCATGATTCTCTCGGCGATCCGGCTTATAATTTCTACATTCACACCTCGCCTTGCGACGGCAATGATTATCCGCATTATCATTGGCACATTGAAATTTTGCCGAAAACATCCACTTGGGCGGGTTTTGAACTGGAGACTGGCATTGAAATTTCCACCATTCAACCGGAAATGGCGGCGGAATATTTGCGAAAACAAAAATAACGGCATTTAGTGTAATATTTATTGATATTATAAAAAATTCCGCGGGACGAATTTTCTTGTTTGTCTCGCGCAAAAAGGACGGCATACAACATGAAATTATTCGATTTCATATTGAATATTGATGTTCATCTGGCGGAAATTATCGCCGATTACGGAGAATTCACCTATACTATTTTGTTCGGAATTATTTTTGCGGAAACCGGTTTTGTTTTTACGCCTTTTTTGCCGGGCGATTCGCTTCTTTTCGCCGCCGGAATGTTTTCCGCGCTGGGATCTTTTAATGTAATTTTGCTGGCCGGACTTCTTTGGATAGCCGCATTTTTGGGAGATAACACGAACTATTGGATCGGACGCTATTTCGGAAAAAAAATAGTCGCCAATAAATTTATTCCGATTAACCAGGAGCATATTAATAAAACGCAGGAATTTTATCGGAAATACGGAGGAAAAACTATTTTTTTTGCCAGGTTTATGCCTATTGTCCGGACTTTTGCTCCTTTTGTGGCCGGAGTGGGGAAAATGGATTATCGCAGATTTGTTTTTTACAGTTTTTTCGGAGGTTTTACCTGGATTTTCTTGTTTATTTTTGCTGGTTATTTTTTCGGCAATATTCCGGTGGTGCGCGGCAATTTTTCCTTGGTCATCATTCTTATTATTTTTATTTCTGTTTTGCCGGGAATAACTCAATTTGTGAAAAAAAAATTAAAAGAGAAAAATGAAAAATATTAAATCAAGCGAACATCGCGAAAACGTCGCCGAGAAAGATCTTGTCAAATCTATTTTTATTAAAAAGCCATTATGCGAAAAATTATAGCGGGCAATTTCAAAATGAATATGGCAACCGCCGCCGAACGCAAGTGGTACGTGTCTTTGTTTCGGCGCGAATTTAAAAACAAAAAGTTCGGAGAAGTTGACATCATTCTTTGCCCGCCGTCCGTTTGTCTGGAATATTTTGCCGGCAACATCAAAAATAAGAAAGTTTTTTTCGGCGCGCAGAATGTTTTTATGGAACGTGAAGGAGCGTACACTGGAGAAATTTCCGCGCTTATGGTGAAAGAATCGGGAGGGTCCTGCGCGATTGTCGGACACAGCGAACGGAGGCGTCTTTTTTCAGAAACCAACGAAACGGCGAATTTGAAAATCAAAACTATTCTCAAAAACCAAATGATTCCCATTTATTGCTTTGGTGAAAGCCGTTCGGAACGCGATGCCAATCTGACAAAAAAAGTCATTACGGAACAAATCCAAAAAGGATTAACCGGCGTTTCTTCCATCGGAGTTGAGCGCGTGATTTTCGCTTATGAGCCGATTTGGTCGGTGGGAACGGATGTTATTCCGGCTGCCAATGAGATTATGGAAGTAAAAATTTTGGTCCGTAAAATTTTGACCGAACTTTACAGCTCCAAAGCGGCCCAATCCGTCAAGATATTATACGGCGGTTCGGTAAATTCCAGAACAGTCGGGCGGGTATGCGTGGATCCTGCCATGGACGGCGCTTTGGTCGGGCGCGAAAGTTTAAATCCGCGGGAATTTTTGAAAATCGCCGAGATCATTGATAAAAATTGAAATTTTTCGCTGTTTTTAATTTTATTCCGGAGCGGTTGTAGGAAAACATATTTTACTATGCTGCTCAGGGCATTCTTAAATAAATGATAACACCCGTTAAAGAAATTTTAACCCAAGCCAGAAAAGACAGTTACGCCGTCGGCGCTTTTAATACGGTCAATATGGAAACTACGCGCGCGATTGTAGAAGCCGCCCGGGAAATGCGTTCGCCTGTCATTATTCAGGTGACGGAAAAAACTATGGAATACGCCGGCGGCAGGAATATCTTTCATATTATAAAAAACAACGCCGAGTTTTACGCGCCGGAAATTCCGATCGGCATCCATTTGGATCATGGCAAAAGTTTTGAAATTATCCAGCGGGCGGTTGAAATCGGTTTCACTTCAGTAATGTATGACGGTTCGCGCAAGGAGTACGCGGACAATATCATTGTGACCAAAAAAGTTGTTGATTATTGCCGCAAAAAAGAAGTGGCGGTGCAGGCGGAGCTGGGCAATGTTCCCTATCTCGGCGAGGCAAATTTCGGAGAAGTTGACTGGAAAGAATATATGACTGATCCTGAACAAGCGAAAGAATTCGTGAAAGCCACCGGAATTGACGCCTTGGCGGTGGCGATTGGCAACGCGCACGGATTTTTCAAAGAACGCGATGAGCCGGATTATGAACGACTGGAAAAAATAAACAATCTTGCCGGCATTCCTCTTGTTTTGCACGGAGCTTCGGATTGGGAAAATGGACGCGTGGCGGAAGTTATTAAAAGAGGCATAGCTTGTTTTAATGTTGACACATCCATTCGTTTGGCTTTCATCAACAATTTGATTAATTCCGTCAAAAATCAGAACAACATTGTTTTTGACATTCGGGAATTGCTGGGCGGAGCGAGTGAAGCGGTAAAAGAAGCCGTGAAAGAAAGAATAAAAATATTCGGTTCGGAAAAAAAAGCTTGAAATTATGTGTTTATCCATACCCGGAAAAATAATAAAAATTGACGGTCAGCGCGCGACGGCGGATTTTAACGGCATAAAGAAAGAAATCAATGTTTCTTTGATTGACGCGAATTCCGGCGATTATGTGATGGTGCACGCGGGATTTGCCATTGAAAAGGTGGATTTGAAACAGGCGGAAAACATCAATAATCTTTTTGGCAATGAAAAGTGAAATTTCCAAAATCATAGGAGATATTTCACGGAAGGCGGCCATAATCGGCAGGCCTTTGCGTTTTATGGATCTTTGCGGCACTCATTCGCAGTCAATCGCGGAAAACGGTTTGAAAGATTTGATGCCCGCAAATATCAGGTTTGCGTCTGGTCCGGGCTGTCCGGTTTGCGTCACTGATCAAAGCGATATTGACGCGATAGTGGGTCTCGCTCTTCAGGGGATTCCGGTGGCTGTTTACGGCGACGCGTTGAATGTCGCCGGCAATTTCATGAGCTTGGATCAAGCGCGCCAAAAAGGCGCGGATGTCAGCGCGGTTTATGATACGCGCGACGCCTTTGAAATTAAAAAACAAAAACCAAACTTGGTTTTTTTCGGGATTGGATTTGAAACGACGGCGCCAATGACGGCCTGGTCCGTGAAAAACGGATTAACAGTGTATTCGGCGCATAAATTGTTTCCGCCGGCAATGGAAGTTTTGCTGAAAAATAAAAATATCAAGGTGGATGGTTTTATTAATCCCGGGCATGTCAGCGCGATTATCGGCGCAAAGGTTTACGAGAAATTTAAAATTCCGCAGGTAATCGCTGGTTTTGACGGATTGGATATTCTCAAAGCGGTGAATATGCTCTTGAATCAAATATTGAAAAAAGAAAAAAAAGTGGAAAACGAATATTCCAGGGTAGTCAAAAAGGGAGGCAATCCCAGGGCGAGAAAAATAATCGGAGATGTTTTTGAAATTGCCTCCGCCAGATGGAGGGGATTGGGAGTGATTGGCGGATCCGGCCTGAAAATAAGAAAAAAATATCAGAAATGCGACGCGGAATTTATTTACAAAGATTTAATAAAAAAAATCAAAAAAAACATCAAGCCGAAAGCGTCGGCTTGCAGATGCGGGCTTGTGCTTCAAGGATTGGAGGAACCGGTAAATTGCCCTTTATTCGGCAAAACTTGCACTCCGGAAACGCCGAGCGGCGCCTGTATGATTTCTCCGGAGGGGGGATGCAGCATAGAATATAGATATAATTTTATCGCAAGGTTAAAAAATCAAAATGCCGGACAATAAAGCAAAATTAAAAAACAAGCTTATTGAGTTGGAACAGGGGGGCGGGGGAATGAAATCAAACGAGTTGATTAATAAGATCAGGAAAAATTTCAGATCCGGAGGAAGATGGAAAAACATAACTGATGACGCGGCGGTTTTTGATCTTTTTTCGATTTTTTCTTCGTCCAAAGAAAGACGAAATAAATTGGTTTTCACAACCGACGCGTTTATCGTTGATCCGCTGTTTTTTCCGGGCGGAGATATCGGCCAGATCGCGATGTGCGGAACGATTAATGATTTGGCGGTAATGGGGGCGCGTCCGATTGGCATAGCTTTAAGTTTGGTGATTGAAGAAGGTTTTCTGGAATCTGATCTGGAAAAAATAATAAAATCAATCGGCAAAGTTTCCATGGAAACCGGCGTACCGATTGTAACGGGCGACACAAAAGTAACGGAAAAAGGGAAAATTGACAAAATTGAAATCACGACTTCCGGAGTGGGAATAGCCGCGGAAATTATTTCCAATGGCGGAGCCATTTCCGGCGACGCCGTGATTGTTTCCGGCGATCTGGGCGAACACGCGGTGGCGCTTTTGTCGCGGAGGTTCAATTATGAAACTAAAATAAAAAGCGATTCAAAACCGCTTATCAAAGAAATTCAAAGCGTCGGAGGATATTTGACCGCCTGCAAAGATCCGACTCGCGGCGGCGCGGCGGAAGCGTTGAATGAGATCGCGGAAAAGTCAAAGGTGAAAATTGTTTTGGATGAAAGAAACCTGCCCTTCAAAAAAGAAACAACGGCGCTTGCGGAGCTGCTGGGCATAGATAAATTCGCTTTTCCGTCAGAAGGGCGGTTTGTGGCGACATCTTCCCGAAAAAACGCGGAAAAAGTCGTGAAAATTTTGAAACGTTTCAATAAAAAAGCAAAAATCATAGGTGTTGCGGAAAAAGGAAAGGGGGTGTATCTGAAAACAAAGTTAGGCGGCACAAAACTTATTGAAACGCCCCGCGGAAAACTAATTCCGAGGATCTGTTAATAAGCAGCAAAATATTTGCCCAACACTCAATCCCGCGTCTCCGCGGGGAATTTTTTTGCTGACATAAGCGCCCTTGGATTCCAGATACGCGGAGATGATTTTGTTATTGCTTATTCCTCCGGCGGCGAAGATGCTCTTCCGGCCGATGATCGGAGATTTTTTAAATTTTTTATTATGCTTGGAATCGGAATAATGTTCGCGCACTATTTTATATAATCCTCGCGCGATATAAAACTGCGCGGCGGCGGATAATCGCTCCCTGTTTTTTTTGCCGGACGGCATATTTTCAACCAGATATTCAAAAAGCGGAGTAGTTTGCAAAATACGCAGTTTTTCCTGGCGGCTGTAAATTATTTCCGGACTTATTTTTTTTCGCGGCGCAGCGGAGTTTTTTTCCAGAATATCAGCGGCTTCGTGTTTGCGCTGTCTGGTGTTTTCGGCGAATCCTAAAAGTATGGAAACGGCGTCAATGACTCTGCCAGCCGAAGAAGTTTCCTGGCAGTTGAAATTTTGCCGCAATTGATTAAGTAAAACCTCAAATTCTTTTTCGGAATAAAATTTTTTCATGCGGGCGCGCAGGGCGTTTTTATCAGTAAATTTGTTTAAAATCGCCAGTAAAAAGCGCGCCGGTTCACGGATCGCCAAATCTCCGCCAAGGAGAGTCTGGTTTTCCAGTTTTCCGATTCTTTTGATTTTAAATTCCGCGTCGTCTTTTTTATTTTTGAAATCTGGCGCCTGAATGGAAAATATTTCTCCCCCCCAAATTTTGCCGTCCAGGCCGTAGCCGGTGCCGTCCAGAGCGATGCCGATGGCGTCCCTCAGATCGCGGTTCGCAAATTCCAGTCCGAGTTTATCGCTTATCATTTTATCTCCAATGGCTGAAAAAATATGCGCCAAATGGTGTTGCGTTTGAATATACCTAGTTTTATATTTTTTGGATAATGTTTGCCCCAATGCCGTTGATTTATACAAAGGATGCAGGTCGGTTATAATAATATCGGGTTTGAGATTGTTTTTTTTCAGATATTTAAACGCTTCTCTTTTATACCGCTGGTAATTCGTGTCATCCAGAAGATCGCCAAAGTCTTCGGAAAAATAAATTTTATTTTTGCGGAAAATGGAGAAATTTCCGGCCGATTCCGGGCCGAGAGCCAGCAGAGTTTTGTTTGACGGATGCGTAAAATCAAAAGTGCGCATATGCGGATTTTAGCACAAAAAAACAAATATCTCACGTTTAACGGCGTTGCAATCGCGTTTTTTTAAAAATAACAAAAAACGACCAATCGGCCGTTTTTTGTTATTCGGAAAAACGATTAGTATCTGTTTCTTCCGCCTCCAAATCCTCCGCCGAAACTTCGGCGCGGACCGCGCTCTTGGCGCCGCTTTTTGTTGCATTCGTAGCAATAAAGCTTTCCATAAGTTCCATCTTCCCGTTCGGTCGGTTGGAATGGAAGCTCCGTGATAGCGGCTCCGCATTCAGAGCAGGTAATGTTTAACGCTGTAATGTCAAACATTTGGCGCTGAGGGCGGGAGTTGTCGTCTTGATAAGCCATTTAGGATAGTCACCTTCCTTTCTAGATTTTCCCGTTATCCGTTATTTGCCGGAAAAACGGGCAAAAATTGGTGACTTACTCCTATATAGCTTATTATCATTTATAAAACTAAACTAGATATGAAATATTCACCTTCGCTTGATTTTAGCATAATAGGCTTTTTTTGTCAAACTTACGAATCCAAATTCTAATCTGAATTGCAATTTGCCTTTAAACAAAAGAACACCTCGTTTTGAGTTAAAATAGTTATGTCCAATAACTAACAATTAACTTAAACAAGATGTCCCATACACAGCTTACCTTAAA
>JBBINP010000018.1:0-17398 GCA_037443825.1 Candidatus Moraniibacteriota bacterium | reverse complement strand
TTTGGCAAATAATCTCCACAATCAGGCGTATTTTTAAATCGGGCAGATGGTAGAGCGGTCAATTACAACAGACTGTAAATCTGTCGGCTTCGGCCTACGGGGGTTCGAATCCCTCTCTGCCCACCAGAATCAAACTTTCGGAAATTTTGACGGAATTTTGCAAGGCGGCGCTATGCGCCGCCCAGTGTTTTTGCGGCAGGGCGCGCGCTTCGCGCGCGGACTGTTGAGGCTCGCCTCCCGTGCGATTTCAAAAGAAATTCTGTCTTCTGCCTTGCCCGAAAAAGAATTTTTGCTTTTGCCAATTTTTAGAAACTGTTATACAATAAAATTGAGCTCAACAATCCAACGAATTTTTTAATGGCCGCATTGGACAATCCAATTCGTTGGGTTGAGCTCACCAGTGCGGCCTTTTGAGTTTCTAATTTCTTAACAATAATTGTATGCAAAAATTCTTTTTGTATGCCCGCAAATCAACGGATGTTGAAGATAAACAAGTTTTATCCATTGAAGCGCAGATCACGGAATTGCGCGCCTTTGCGAAACAGGAAAATCTAGAAATTATGGAAGAATTAATTGAAAAACAATCAGCCAAAATTCCAGGCCGACCAATTTTCGGCAAAATGCTTTCTCGAATTGAAAAAGGCGAAGCCAATGGAATTTTGGCCTGGCACGCAGACAGATTGGCGCGCAATTCTGTGGACGGAGGAAAAATCATCTATCTTTTGGATTGCGGGCATATTACCTCATTGAAATTTCCAACGCTATGGTTTGACAATACTCCGCAAGGAAAATTCATGTTGAATATTGCATTCGGGCAAAGCAAATATTACATTGATAATCTTTCAGAAAATACCAAACGAGGTTTGCGCCAAAAAGTCCGCCGGGGTGAATATCCGGGTCCAGCCCCGGTGGGATACATCAATGACTCCAGAACCAAAACCGTGGTTGTAGACAAGAAAAAATCCAAACTCATCGAATCTGCTTTTGAGCTGTATGCTTTGGGAAATTCCAGACTGGAAGATATTGCTAAATTTTTGGCGCAAAACGGCATAGTTTCACGAAATGGAAGAAATTTAACCAAAGACAGAATTTCTTATCTTTTATCCAATCCTTTCTATGTCGGATTATTCAAATATTCTGGTGAAATTCATGAAGGCAAGCACCAGCCAGTCATTTCAAAGAAAATTTTTGATACCGTGCAAGAAGTTTTGAAGCAAAGAGGACGACCGCAAAACCGCAAAGACAGCATTCCGAAAGCGTTTGTCGGACTTTTCAGATGTTCCTGCAACATGGGTATAACGGCGGAAATTCAAAAAGGGCATGTTTACTACAGATGTTCCCGAAAATCCAAAACTGTGGACTGCAAAGAGCTGTATATCCGCGAGGAAGAACTGGACAAACAGCTTTCGGAACTTATCCAAAAATTTTCTTTGAAAAAGAATTGGGCAAAACAATTGCTATGTCTTTTGGAAAAAGACAAAAAGGAATCCGCCCAAAATTCTTTCGCTTTTGTTCAAGATACGAAATTAAAGGTTGAAAACATAAAAACCAAACTGCAAAAACTGCTGGACGGCTATTTAGAACAAGACATTGAGCGTGAAATCTACCGCAACGAAAAAACAAAACTTCTTTTGGAAAAGAAGTCTCTGGAAGAAAAAATCATCAATCTTGAACAAAAGCGGACTGGCTGGGTCGAACCAATGGAGAAATGGATAAAAGAGGCAGAAAATCTGCCTAAAATCGCACGGGATAACAACCTTTTTGCAAAAAAGGTTGCTGCCAAAGAAATCTTTGGCTCGAACCTCATCCTGTCCGCGCGCGAAGCGCGCGCCCTGCCGCAAAAACACTGGGCGACGCACAGCGCCGCCATAGAAAATTCCGCCAAAATTTCTGAAAGTTTGATTCTGGTGGGCGAGGAGAGACTCGAACTCTCATGGTATTGCTACCACACGATTTTGAGTCGTGCGCGTCTACCAATTCCGCCATTCGCCCGCCGGACGCGCGGAGGGGATTTGCCAATTCTTCCGCGGCAACTTCTATGCTATACTAAAGTTAATTATGGCGAAAATTATTTCATTAGTCAATCAGAAAGGCGGCGTGGGAAAAACCACGACATCCATCAATCTGGCCACCTATCTTGCCGAAGCCGGAAAAATGGTGTTGTTGGTTGATTTGGATCCGCAGGGAAACGCTTCTTCGGGACTGGGTGTCAATATTCGCGCTCTTGCAAAAAATCTTTACCACGCGATGATTATAGGGGAATCGCCGCGCAACGTGATTTTGAAAACGGAAAATTTCGGGCATGACATTATTCCGGCATCCCAGGATTTGGCCGGCGCAAGCATTGAATTGGTGGGTATGGAGAATCGCGAGTTTAGGTTATATGATGTTCTCCGCCAGATCAGGACCGAGTATGATTATATTATCATTGACAGCCCTCCTTCTCTGGGACTTTTAACCATTAATGGGCTGGTGGCCAGCGATGAAGTTATCATTCCGGTGCAGACGGAATATTACGCTTTGGAAGGATTGAGTCAGTTGTTGGAGACAATAAATTTGGTGCGGGAAAACTTGCAGCCGGAACTTAAAGTTATGGGAGCGGTGCTGACTATGTTTGATAAACGAAATCGTTTGGCGCGCCAGGTAGTTCGCGAAGTACGCGATCATTTTCCCGGACATGTTTTTGACAGTGTTATTCCGCGCAGCGTGCGTCTTGCCGAAGCGCCCGGTTTCGGAAAATCCATCCTAAGTTTTGACGCTTTTTCCAGAGGAGCTAGGGCGTATAGGAATTTTGCCCGCGAGTTGATTGAAAAAGACAAGGAAAACAGAAAAATGTTCACGGTATGATTTTTTTATAAATCTAAAAGATATTCCATGAAGCTTTTGAAAGGCAGGAAGATCGCCGCTAAAATTTTGGCGGAAATTTCGCGTGAAATCAGAAAAAAAAAATTGGAGCCGGGGTTGGCGGCGATTTTCGTCGGGAAAAACAAATCATCGCAAATTTACGTGAATCTCAAGGAAAAAGCGGCGCGAAAAACCGGCATCGCGTTCTTTAAGTTCAATTTTTTTTCGCGGACAAGCGAGAAAAAAATCATCAATCTTATAAAAAACCTGAATCAGGCTGAAAATATACACGGAATTATCGTGCAAATGCCGTTGCCGCCGAATTTTGACGCGCGGAAAATAATCAGCGCCATCAATCCGCGCAAAGACGTGGACGGGTTTTTGCCCAAAAGTTTTTTTCAGCCGGTGTTTCCCCGGGCTGTCGCGGTTTTGTTGAAAAACAGCAAAGAAGAATTGAAAAACAAAAAAGCCGTTATTATCGCCAATTCGGAAAAATTCGGCAAAGCTATGCTTTCAATGCTGGCGGTTAAAAAAATCAAAGCGGATTACGTTATTGCCAAAAGGAAGGCGATACGGCATCCGGACGTGTCGGACAAAATACAAAAGGCGGATATTGTGATTTCGGCAGTTGGCAAGCCGGGGCTGGTCAGCGGGGATATTATTAAAAAAGGCGCCATTATTATTGATGGGGGAATTGTGAAAAACAATGAAAGGGTGCGGGGAGACGTTGATTTTGAATCGGTAAAAAACAAAGCTTCGCATATCAGTCCGGTGCCTGGCGGAGTGGGTCCGGTTACAGTCGCTTGTCTTCTGGAAAATGTTCAAAAAGCGGCCGAAGGTCTTGCCAAAAAAAGCAAAAAGCTCTAAAATAAAAACAGAATCGTATCCGGTAAATTAAAAAAATTTTAAAATTAAGCGTAAAAAATATGACAAACAAAAAAATCATTATTGCGGGCGTAATCGGGGTGTTGGTGATCGCGGCTTCGGCGCTTACGGTAACAATGCCTGTTTTGCATTCTAATGTCGGCCAGATGCCGTTTTCCGGGTTGGAAAAACAAGAAGGGATTGCGCCGTCTTTTCGAATGCATTCCGATTCTAATTTTAAATCACCTCCTCTTAACGCCGGTGTCGCGAAAAACAATTTTTTAGTCGAAAATAATTCTGAAAGTTTTGACAGCGCGCAATCAGCCGGTGAAATCAAAACGTCTTTTGCGGATAAAGATAAAAAAATCATTAAAAACGGATATTTGGCAGCGCGGGTTAATAATGCCGATCAGGCGGTTGGAATTTTTGCAAAAATCGCCCAAGACAACGGCGGAGAATTATTTTCTTCCGAAATTTCCAGTGATCCGAAAAACAACATAAAATTCGGCGCGGCAACAATAAGAGTTCCGGTAAATAATTTTAAGAAAGTTCTCGGTGAAATCAAAAAAACGGCAACTCTTATTACACATGAATCAGTTTCCAGCCAGGATGTTACGGAAGAATATTTAGATATTCAAACGCGTCTCAAAAATAAACAAGCCGAAGAACGGCAATTTGCGACTATTCTGGAGCAGGCGCAAAAAATTCAGGATGTTTTGGATGTGACGAGGGAACTCTCCCGTGTCAGGGGCGAGATAGAACAATTGCAGGGACGGATAAAATATTTGGATTCGCTGACGGATATGGCCAGCATTGTCATTAATTTTTCGGAAGATCAGAATATTATTATCAGCGATTCATGGCGGCCATGGCAAATTGTCAAAGAAGCTTTCAATAATCTGATTGAAAAAGCCCAGGATTTCATAAATTTTATTATTATTTTGGTTATTACCATAATTCCGGTCATAATACTTTACGGTCTGCTGGCGTTTATTGCTTACTGGCTGGGCAGGAAAATATACCGAAAATTTAAAAAATCGTCTATTTCAGGCGGACAATAAAAAAACAAACCGAAAGGCGGGGCAATCAACCCGCCTTTTTCGGGTTGAAAAATTTGGAGAGATGCGGTAAAATTAAAAAATCAATAAAAAGCTTATGGAAAAATACGATCCTCAAAAAATAGAGCTGAAATGGCAGGAATACTGGGACAAAAACAGAACTTATAAAAATTACAATCGCGAGAAAAGATTTTATGTTCTGGATATGTTTCCGTATCCTTCCGGAGAAGGGCTTCATGTCGGGCATCCGAAAGGGTATATCGCCACGGATGTTTTTGCCCGCTTTAAAATTTTGCAGGGTTATTCCGTTTTGCATCCGATGGGCTTTGATTCTTTTGGCTTGCCGGCGGAAAACTACGCCATCAAAAACAAAATCCATCCAAAAATAGCAGTGGAAAAAAATATCGCGACTTATCAAAAACAGCTGAAAGCTTTCGGTTTTACTTATGATTGGGAGCGTGAAATCATAACATCCGATCCGGAATATTACAAATGGACGCAATGGATATTTTTAAAAATGTTTGAAAAAGGTTTGGCGTATGAATCAAATGAACCGGTCAACTGGTGTCCGTCCTGCAAAACTGTTTTGGCCAATGAAGATCTGGAAAAAGGTTCCTGTGAAAGGTGCGGATCGCGAATCGTGCAAAAAAAACTCAGACAGTGGGTTCTGAAAATGACCGCCTATGCCGACCGTTTGCTTTATGACTTGGACAATGAAAATTTGAACTGGGAGGAAATGATAAAAGAACAGCAGAGGAATTGGATCGGCAGAAGCGAGGGTGTTCAGTTTGAAATCAAAATAAAAAACAGCGAAGAAAAAATAGAAGTATACACAACCAGACTGGACACCGTCTTTGGCATGACATACGCAGTTGTGGCTCCAGAACATCCAATTCTTGAAAGAATCAAGGATGGAATTAAAAATTTTTCAGAAATTAAAAGATATTTGATTCAGGCTCAAAATAAAACCGAGCTTGAAAGAATGGAACTTCAAAAAGAAAAAACCGGCGTTAAACTTGAAGGAATAACGGCAATTAATCCTTTTACCAAAGAAGATATTCCTTTATTTGTGGCGGATTATGTGCTTGGATTTTACGGCACCGGCGCTGTTATGGCTGTGCCGGCGCACGATGAGCGGGATTTTGAATTTGCGCGAAAGCATAATCTTCCCGTCAAGGAAGTGGTTAAAAAACCAGAAACAAAAAATGAAAAAAATAGCGGTGAAAAAACGGACGGAGCTTTTACGGAGGACGGAATTTTGGCGAGTTCCGGAGAATATTCCCGTTTAACCTCTGAAAATGCTCGCGGAAAAATGGCTGAATGGCTGGAAAAAAATAATTTAGGCCGGAAAAAAGTGAATTATAAAATGCGGGACTGGGTTTTTTCAAGGCAGCGTTATTGGGGCGAACCGATTCCGATCGTGCATTGCGAAAAATGCGGGACAGTGGCAGTTCCGGAAAATGAATTGCCGCTCAAATTGCCGGAAGTGAAAAGTTATGAGCCGACCGGAACCGGCGAGTCGCCTCTAGCCAATATCTCCGAGTGGGTCAACACAAAGTGCCCAAAGTGCGGAGGAAGCGCTAAAAGGGAAACAAACACAATGCCCCAATGGGCCGGATCGTGTTGGTATTATCTCGCTTATTTGATGCGGGGGGTTTCCAATTTGCCTGCCGGACAAATGAATTTACAATTTCCAATTTCCAGCTACAAAGGCGAGTTTGACAGATGGTTGCCGGTTGATCTTTACATCGGCGGCATTGAACACGCCACCCGACATCTTTTATACGCCCGTTTTTGGCATAAATTTCTTTATGATCTCGGCGTTGTTTCAAAAAAAGAACCATTCAAGCGCCTTATTCATGTCGGTCTTGTCAGTGGGGAAGATGGCAGAAAAATGAGCAAACGCTGGGGAAACGTGGTAAATCCGGATGATGTTATTTCCGAATTCGGCGCGGACGCGATGCGGTTATTTGAAATGTTTATGGGGCCGTTTACGCAGGAAGTTCATTGGAGTACGGCCGGAGTGAACGGGTCCAGAAGGTTTTTGGAAAGAGTTTGGAAACTGCAAGACAAAATTACAAATCGCAAAACAGAAGTCGCGCGTAAAAAAATTGAAAAATTGCTCCACAAGACCATTAAAAAAGTCACGGAGGATATAGAAAATTTTCGTTTTAATACCGCCATCAGCCAATTGATGATTTTAATTAATGAAATAGAAAAAGAAAAAGAATTGCAAACCGCTGATTGCGAATTGCTGATTATTATTTTATCTCCTTTTGCTCCCCATATTGCTGAAGAAATGTGGTTTCATCTTGGACATAAGGAAAGCGTATTTTTGCAAAAGTGGCCGCGGCACGATCCAGCTCTGACTAAAGACGAAAAAATCAATTTGGCCGTGCAAGTTAACGGAAAAGTGCGCGACATTATGGCGGTTGACGCGGATATTTCCGAAGATGAGGCCGGAAAATCCGCGTTCGCGAGAGAAAAAATAAAAAAATGGACAGCCGGCAAAGAAATCAAGCAGGTTATTTATATTCCGGGCAGGATTATGAACATTGTTGTCGGCTGATGAAAGAAGAATTAAAAAAATCGGTGTTGAAAAAACATCGCGCCGCAATTCTTTGTTTTTTTGAATTGGCAAAATGCGTTGGCGTTAAAAAATAAAAGAAGTTAACGAAATTACAAAGGCGGTTTTATGGGAAAAAGCGATAACAAAAACATTGTCACTATCGGCGGGGGAACGGGGAGTTATGCGTTATTGTCTGGTCTTAAAAAATATCCGTTAAATATTTCCGCTATTGTTTCCATGGCGGACGACGGCGGTTCCACCGGAACTTTGCGCGACGAATTGGGCGTCTTGCCGCCGGGAGATGTCAGGCAATGCTTGGTTGCGCTTTCTGATTCGTCAGAAGCGTTGCGCAAGATCATGAATTATCGTTTTGAAAATGGCGGATTTAAAGGGCATAGTTTCGGAAACATCTTTCTTTCCGCGCTGGAAAAAACAAGCGGCACTTTTGCCGAAGGCGTGGAGAAAGCGGCGAAAATTTTAAATGTTTCCGGAGAAGTTATTCCGGTAAGCGAAGAACAAATGCGGCTTTATGTTTGTCTTAAAAACGGCAAAATATTGGCTGGTGAAAATTGTTTGGACCATAATGAAGAAATTCGTTTAATCGGCGTTAAAAAAATTTTTTTAAATCCTCAAGTAAAAGCTTCCAAAAAAGCCGTGGAAAGAATAAAAAACGCCGATTTTATTATTATAGGACCGGGCGATTTATTTGGTTCAATTATGCCGAATTTTTTGGTAAAGGGTATCGGCGAAGCAATTAAAAAATCACGGGCAAAAATAATTTTTAATTGCAATTTGACTAACAAAAAAGGCCAAACGGAAAAATTTTCTTTGGAGGATTATGTTTCCGCCGTGGAAAAATGCATAGGAAAAAGCAAAATTGATTTCGTGATTTTTAATAAGGGAAAGTTGCCGGAAAAGTTGGTGGCAAAATATGAAAAACGCGAAGGCGGCGGATCGGTGGTTCAAATAAAAAATAAAAATTTTTTCAGGAAATATAAAATCGTCATGGCTGATGTTTCTCAAAGAAAATTGGCTCAAAAAAGCAAAGACGGCGGCAACGCCAAAATACAATCTTTTTTGCGCCATGATTCAGAAAAGCTGGGAAAAGTTTTGATGCTAGTTATGAATTTAGGCGACTATGAAGATATTGTCAGGGAAATAATTTGAGAATTGGAATAAGTAATTTTTTTAAAGATAATTTATTTAAATTTCTATCGTGAAATGTGCGGAATCGTTGGTTATGTCGGCAGACAGCAGGCGGCGCCTATCTTAATTGAAGGTCTCAAACGGCTGGAATATCGCGGCTATGACAGCGCCGGTTTGTCGGTAATGGAAAAAAATAAAATTGTCAGCGTCAAATCCGTTGGCAAGGTGGCGGAACTGGAAAACAAAGCCGCTGATAAAAATATTGCGGGGACTTGCGGCATCGCGCATACGCGCTGGGCCACGCACGGAAAACCTTCAAATCAAAATTCCCACCCGCATTCTGATTGCGTTGGAAATATTCATCTCGTCCATAACGGCATCATTGAAAATTATCGGGAAATCAAGGATTATTTGCGAAAGAAAAAACACAGGTTTTCCTCGGAAACAGACAGCGAGGCGGTGGCGCATCTTATTGAAGAATTTTCCAAAAAAACGGATTTTAAAAACGCCGTTTTGGAATCATTGCGTTTGATAAAAGGCGCTTATGGTTTGGCGATTATCCACAAAAATAATCCGGGAACGATAATCGCGGCTCGTTCGGGCAGTCCCTTGGTGATTGGTCTGGGTCATGAAGAAAACATTATCGCTTCCGACGTGTCGGCTATCGTGCGTCATACGAACAAAGTTATTTATCTGGAGGATGGCGAAGTGGCGGAAGTGGAGGCGGATAATTATAAAATTACGACGTTGAAAAACAGGCCCGTAGCGAAAGAGATAATAAAAATTGACTGGTCAATTGAAAAAGCGGAGAAAGAAGGATTTTCGCATTTTATGCTTAAAGAGATTTTTGAACAACCTCGCGCGATTATGGACGCTGTTCGCGGACGTTTGGTTGTCGGCGAAGGATTGGCAAAGCTCGGCGGTTTGCGCGACGTGTCAAATAGATTGCGAGCGATTGAAAAAATCATAATTGTAAGTTGCGGAACTTCGTATTACGCGGGTTTGGTAGGAGAATATATGTTGGAGGAATACGCCGGCGTTTCAGTGGAAACGGAATACGCTTCGGAATTTCGTTATCGCAAAATGTTGCTGAACGGAAAAACAGCGATTTTAGCCGTTTCCCAATCGGGAGAAACGGCTGATACTCTGGCGGCTGTTCGCGAAGCTAAAAATAAAGGCGCATTAACACTTGGAATAGTAAATACGGTTGGTTCCGCTATTGCGCGGGAAACGGACGCGGGAATATATAATCACGCCGGACCGGAAATTGGAGTAGCTTCCACCAAAGCGTTTACTTCACAGCTTTCCATTTTTGTTTTGCTGGCGCTGGCGCTTGGCCGCCAAAGAGACATGTCGGCGGTTATGGGCAGGAAAATCGCCGGCGAAACGGAAAAAATTCCGCGGTTAGTTGAAGAAATTTTGCGGCAAAAAAGCGCGATCAAAAAAATTGTTCAAAAATATCTGTCGCATCGGAATTTTCTTTATCTGGGGCGTAAATATAATTTTCCCATCGCGCTGGAAGGCGCTCTCAAGATTAAAGAAATTTCCTATGTTCACGCGGAAGGATATCCTTCCGGCGAAATGAAACATGGTCCAATCGCTCTGATTGATGAAAAATTCCCGTCCATTTTCATTGCGCCGAAAGATTCCGTTTATGAAAAAAATATTTCCGGAATGCAGGAAATCAAAGCGCGCGGCGGAAAGATTATCGCTGTCGCGACTTTTGGCGACAAACACATCCGGAAAATAGCCGATGACGTGATTTATATTCCCAAAACATTGGAAATGCTTACGCCTCTGCTTTCAGTTGTTCCTTTGCAGCTTTTTGCGTGTTATTTTGGCATCGGGAAGGGATATGACGTTGATAAGCCGAGAAATTTGGCCAAATCAGTAACTGTGGAGTAGAAAAAATACCGAATATGGATTTATTGAAATTAAAAAAAATCATTCAAAAAAATAATCAGCCGGAATTTCGGCTCGTTCAGATCCGGAAAGCTGTTTTTCAGGATGGAGCGGCTTCTTTTGCTGAAATTTCCACCCTTTCCAAGGAATTAAGAAAATTGCTTGACAAAGAAACAAAAATTTTGTCTTTTGAGGCGGAAAAAATATTGGTTGCTTCGGATGGCCGGTCGGCAAAAGCGATTTTAAAATGCGCGGATGGAAATCTGGCTGAAACAGTGCTGATCTCTCCCAAGCCCGGGCATTGGTCGGTTTGCGTTTCCTGCCAGATCGGCTGTCCGATGAGTTGCGATTTTTGCGCCACTGGAAAAAACGGATTTCAAAGAAATTTAATTGCCGAAGAAATAACCGATCAGGTTTTGTTTTGGAAACAATATCTGAAAAAATATAAATTCAAAAATAGCGATATTCAAAAAAATTTAAAATCTGAAAATAAAAAAACCGGAAATCGCGGCATCTCCAGCGTGGTGTATATGGGGATGGGCGAGCCATTTGCGAATTGGGAAAACGTGAAAGAAAGTTTAAAAATTTTGACTGACAAAAATTTTTTTGGCTTTGGTTCGCGAAGTATTTCTATTTCCACATCCGGCATTCCGGAGGGAATTGAAAAAATAGCCGAAGAATTTCCGCAAATAAATCTAGCTTTATCTTTGCATTTTGCCAGCGATGAAAAACGCAGCCGATTTATGCCGGTTAACAGAAAATATGATCTGAAAAAAATGTGTCGAGCGCTTCAGAACTATTTCCGGAAAAATAACCGCAAGGTTTTTGTGGAATATATTTTGCTTGAAGATATAAATGATTCCGAAGAAGACGCGCGCGAGCTGGTTGAGTATCTGCGATCAATCAGCAAAATTCATCTGCTTCATGTCAATTTGATCCGTTATAACGCGATAGGCGCCGGACTTACGGCTTCTTCTTTGGATAAAACGCGCAAATTCAGGGAATTTTTGATTAAAAATGGCGTTTCAACGACAATCAGAAAAAGTTTGGGAGAAGAAATTCAGGGCGCTTGCGGGCAGTTGGCCGGCAAGATTTAGCGCGAAAAAAACAAAGCTATTTATCATTTACAATTCCTTTGCCATATAAGTTTCTTTTTGCTGATAGCCATTCTTGCGGTAATAATCCCTGACACCGATACCCGAAATGACGGCAATTTTGGAAAAACCAAATTCTTCTTTGGCGATGCGTTCGGCTTCCCGCATAAGATTTTGTCCAAGCCCTGTATGCTGGGGCCCCGCCGTCTTTGCGAAACGAAGCGCAGCGAGCGGTTGTTTTTTGCGCTTGTTTTCAATCGGTTTAATTTTTCCGTAAGTGTGTACTTCGCGGATTAGGGCGGCGTTTCGCAAAACAGGAATGTAATGGCTTTTATTTTTGTCGTCCGGAACGCGCAAGCGCAGGAGCGCGAATAATTTTTTCTTGTCGGAAGAAACGTATTGCAAAAAAATCTCCCGTCCGCCGGAAGCGTCGTAATCAATTCTGTCCAGAACGATTTTTTCTTTGACGCCATAATTTTCGCGCACTTCGCGGCAACGGATGCAGGGACATTTGGACCGCGGAGCGATAACCTGCCGCAGATTGGAAAGTGTCGGTCCGGCAACTATGGAAGGAGTCGGGATGTCGCGCACCAGCCGCGCGATGCGCGCGTAAGGGCGGATGAGATTGTTTTTTACCCGCAGAATAAAACTTTCAAATTTTTTGTCGGTCAACGGCTGATATTCTCTTTTTTTCCATAAATGATACAAAGCGCTGTTTTTGAGGACGACGGCGGGATAAATTTTAAGCATATCCGGCTGAAAATCAGAATTGCAAAAAAGTTCCCGAAACATAGCGTAATCCTTTTTCAAATTTGATCCCGGCAGTCCCGGCATGACATGATAATTGATTTTAAAACCGGCGTTTTTCAAGAGTTGCGTGGCTTTTATGGTTTGTTGAACATTATGCCCGCGTTTGTTTATTTTTAAAACTTGATCAAAAATACTCTGAACGCCCAGCTCCACGCGCGTACAGCCCAGTTTTCTGAAGTTTACGATTTCTTTTTCATCAATATAGTCCGGGCGCGTTTCCAGCGTTAATCCGACTATTCTGCGCGGCGCTTTTTCGTTTTTTGCCTGTGTTGTTGCCAGGAAATCATTTTCGTTTTTCGGTCGGCGTTTTCTTGTTTTATTTTTTGGGTATTCATTGCAAGCCCGGAAACATTCGGCGATAAACCGCTTTTGATAATTTTTTGGAAAATATGAGAATGTTCCGCCCATTATTATCAGTTCTATTTTGTCCGTATTGTGTCCGTTGAGTTCCAGCGAGCGCAGGCGGTTTTGGACTTGAAGATAAGGATTGAATTTGGAGGCAATGGCGCGCATTACAGCCGGTTCGTTGGCAAGATAACTTTTTGGCATGGATTTTTCCGTGGGGCAGTATAAACATTTTCCCGGACAGGGGTATGGTTTGGTGAGAACGGCTATAACGGCAATGCCGGATTGAGTGCGTATTTTGCGGGCAATCAGCGCTTTTTCAAAATTTTGCGCGCCTTTAATTTGGCGCTTTGAAATCAATTTTTCGTAAAATTCGCGCAGATCGGCGTTGGTTGGCTGGGGCAGTTTGTGTTCGCTGAAAAAATTTTTTTTGAAAAACAAAAGCTTTTCCGGAGAAGAAAATTTTTTTTGAATTGCTTTTTTTATGAATCGGGTGTAAATTTTATTCATATGAAACAGGAAGTTGTGGAAAAAATATTGCGAGAAACGGAAGATGGTTACGATTTGGTTGCCGACAAGTTTTCCGAAACCAGAAAATATTTTTGGCCGGAACTGGAGTTTATTAAAAATTACGCCAATTCAGGCGATAAAATAATGGATTTTGGTTGCGGAAACGGACGCCTGCTGGAAATTATTCCTTCCGATGAAATTGATTATTACGGTTTGGATATTTCCCAGAAATTATTAAACATCGCCCGCCAAAAATACACAAAAGAAAATATCCATTTTCAAAAAATATCGTGTTTGGAAAGTTTACCATTTGCCGACAATTTTTTCAATATTATTTACGCCATCGCGGTTTTTCATCACTTGCCGGGACAAGAATTGAGGCAACAAACTTCCCGCGAATTATTCCGCGTTCTTAAGCCGGGCGGGATTATGTTTGTGACGGTGTGGAATTTGTGGCAGAAAAAATATTGGAAAAACGTTTTGCTCCAATGGGTGGCCAGAATGAGTGGCAGAAACAAACTGGATTGGAATGATTGCCACGTTGAATTCAGGGATAACCGCGGAAATGTTTTTTCACGCTATCATCACGCTTTTACCGCCACGGAAATGGGTAAATTGTTTTGCTCCGCCGGATTCAGGTCGCGCAAATGCAAAGTTTTTGACAAGAGAAATATTGTTTTGATGGCGCAAAAGCCGAGTCTAGTCAAAAAAAACAAACTGTGATAAAATAAAAACAAGGATATAGCAATTAAAATAGAAAGGCAGGTGTAACAATGGAGGAACAACAAACGCAAAATTCTTCGCCGGCGCCGCAAAGCGGCCAATCGGACGCGGATAAAAACAAACCGATAGCGATTATCGGATACATTCTTCCCTTCTTATTTTTTATTCCGCTTATTACCGATGCGAAAGATAGTCCTTTTGCCAAGTTTCACGCCAGCCAGCAACTGAATCTTTTATTGGCTGGAGCAGCGGTGTGGGTTATAGGATTCATATTGGCCATCACCATTATATTAGCTCCGCTTTCATTTTTGCTGTGGATAGCATATATTGTTTTCCAGATACTGGGAGTCATTAACGCGGCCAAAGGTGAAATGAAGCCGTTGCCGGTGATTGGCGGTTTTAATATCATTAAATAACCGGACGTTTTAACGCTAGCGATGTTAGATCAAGCGGGCTCTTTTATAGTTGCCCGTTTTGGTTTATAATAAAATTATGAACTCTTATAAACAGTCAGGCGCGTAAATATTTTGCAAGAATATGAAAAAGACAAAAATAGTGGCAACTATCGGTCCGGCATCCGAAGACGAAAAAATTTTGCGGTCAATGATTGAATCCGGCATGAACGTGGCGCGGCTTAATTTTTCTCATGGCAGTTATGATTTTCATGAAAATATCATTCATATTGTCCGGCGATTGAGCCGCGAACTTAAAACGCCGGTTGGCATTTTGGCTGATCTCCAGGGACCGCGCGTTCGCGTGGGCAATGAGGAACCATTTAAAGTTAAAAACGGAGAAGTAATTTTCGTAAGCGGCAAAAAACGTTCAATGGAAAAAGAGCTGGTTATTGATTGCGAAGATATGTTTCCGGAATTTAAGATCGGCGACCGCATTCTGGTGGAAGACGGCATAATTGAACTTAAAATCGCGGCAAAAGAAGGCCGGGTTGCTAATGCGGAGGTGGTTAGCGGCGGAATGATAAAACCAAGAAAAGGCGTGAATATTCCGGACACTAAAGTTAATTTTGGCGCTTTGACCAAAAAGGATTTGGAAGATCTGGATTTTTCCCTTAGACAGGATGTTGATTTTGTGGCTATGTCTTTCGTGAGTAACGCGGAAGAAATTATGGAAGCGCGCGGGAAAATCAGGAAAATTCTCAAACGGCAGAAAAATTTGCCGCAAATCGTGGCAAAAATTGAGCGCTATGACGCAATCAGGAATTTGGATGAAATCATATCCGCCGCGGACGCGGTAATGGTGGCGCGAGGCGATCTGGGTATTGAGCTTAGTGAAAGCAAGGTGATTCTTTACCAAAAACAAATTATTGCCAAATGTTTGAAAAAATCCAAACCGGTGATTGTGGCGACTCAGATGCTGGATTCCATGATTAACAATCCCATTCCGACGCGGGCGGAGGTTAGCGATGTTTCTAACGCGGTAATTGATCATACGGACGCGGTGATGCTTTCCGGAGAATCGGCCAATGGCAAATATCCTATTGAAACGATCAAAAGAATGAAAGATATCATAATCAATACAGAGGAATCGCCGTTTGACAATATTAATCAGGAGTTTTTGCGCGATGATTTTTTTTCCGATTACGCGGTTATTGTTAACAGCGCTTACGAGTTGGCCAAAAATTCGCAAGCCAAAGCGATTGTGATGTTTTCCGAATCCGGCTATACGGCGCGGTTGATGTCGCATTGCCGTCCGGAACAGCTGATGCTGGTGGCGACCAACAATGAAAAAACCTATCAGCAGTTGTCGTTGGCATGGGGCATTCGCTGTTATATGTGCCAAAACGGAGAAGAGCGTGAAAATTTTATTCAATCAATAATCAAGGAAACAAAAAAGGAAAAAATGCTTGTCGCGGGCGACAAAATCGTGGTAATTTTGGGTAAAATGGCGGGTGCTCGGGAAACAGCCCTAATCGGCATTCAGGAATTGAAATAAAAATATTTCCTATTTCTCCGATTCTGCCAAGAATAAGAGAAAATTATGTTGTAATCCGGAATTATCCCAAAAAAGAAAATTTTTTCAAAATATGGAAGGGTGGCTGAGTGGTTGAAAGCGCTGGTTTGGAGTACCAGTATGTCCGCAAGGGCATCGGGAGTTCGAATCTCCCCCCTTCCGCCATCAGCAGGTAGCACGACATGCTTACCTGCAAAAAATGTAAGTTACAAGTAAAAAGCACGGGTTTGAAGTGCTTTTTATGTTTCTGAATATTTGTGGTTAGCTATTTTTCCAAAGTTATTTTCTTCTGAGCTAGGTAGATCCTACTTTTGAGGCAACTCAGTATTTCTCTTTTTTCTTCATTGCTGCCTTCTCTCAAAACATACTTGGCATATCCCCGAATATCGACATTTGGAATTTTGACTTTTTCTTTGGTTTCTAGGAAAAACTTCTGCATTTTGGAAAACCGTTCAATATCGTCCTTGATCTTTGCTTTTATCTCAATCTCATTGAGGCTGATTTTATCTATCAAATCCTCAAATTGTTTTAAGATTTCCTTTTCTTCAGTGTAGCCACATTTGCAATCGGTTCCCCTGGCCTTGGTACATCCATAGTAGACATAGCGGTGGACATTGCCATTTTGGTGTTTCTTAAACTTCTCATCGGCGCTTATACCTGATCCGCAAAGTCTGCAGGTCATCATTTTAGTGAAAGCGAACTCTTTTCCTTCAACTCGCAAAACTTGGCTTTTAACCTGACTTTTAACGAGATCAAAAAGCTCTTTTGTAATGATTGGTTCATGTTTTCCCGTGTACCAATTGCCTGAATTTTTCGGATATTCAAATACTCCATAATAGAATGTGTTATCCAGGAGTTTGTAAATATTTCCAAGACTTAGATGTTTCTTTCCATAAGGGCTTCTGAAATTGAGATCAAACTTGAGCCAGTTATAAATCTTACGACCGCTCCAATGTTCATAGGCAACTTTTTCAAACATCTTTTTGATTACTGGTGCTCGCTCTGGATCGATCAATGTTTCACATTTTCGATCCATTCGTTTTTCTTTTAAGTATCCAGTAGGGGGGCAGGACCTGGCCATAAGCCCATTTCTACTCTTGTCCTCAAACCTCGTTTCACATTGATGCTCTTATTGTCATTTTCAAGTTTCGCCTGAGAGCAAAGAATCATCAAAAGGAATTTTTCATTGGGTGAGTTTTTGAAAGTCTGCCCATAAGTTCGAATCTCCATGAGGAGTTGTTGATCCATGAGGTCCACAACGCTCTCTAGATCGCCTGCATTGCTGGAAAGGCGATCAGGTGCCCAGGTAAGAATGCCATTGAATCTTCCTCTGCGGATATCTTCCAAAATTTCTTTATAAACTGGCCTTCGGCCAGATTTTTTTGCGCTGTGGGATTCACGCCGAATCTCAACCACGTCAAGTCCATCCCGCTCGGCCTGGCAGGTACCCCATATACTAGACACGGATTCTCAGATATAATCCAAAACATATGGGCAACACAAAACACAACTATCGCATTTCAAGCGATGTAAAAGAACAGGTTTTAAAAAGAATCAAAGATGAA
>JBBINP010000017.1:0-17802 GCA_037443825.1 Candidatus Moraniibacteriota bacterium | reverse complement strand
TTGGTTGCATAACATAACCGCGGTAAATATTTTCTCCGGACAACTTGTCAACATACATCGACGAGCTGTCAATCATGAGGATGCCACTGATTACCGGTTCCTCTTTTTTCTCAGTGGCACTTGTTTTTTCCGCCACACACTGACTGATCAAAAAAACGATGAAAAATACAGCCATCAGAAGTTTTAATTTTCTAATAAGGTTTTTTTCGCTTCTTTCCATTTCTCATTCCTCCTTTGTTTTTTGATTTTGACAAGCATATTTTTAAAGAAACTTGCACATCTGTGTCGCTATAACTCGGCATTGTAGCGTAAAATCAATCTTGTGTCAAACTTTTGTCTCATAACAGTGTTTCCTTGATTACGAATGCGCTGCTCGAGATTCTTAATTCATAGTTCCTGCGACAAGACTACAATGGAATCGTCGCGTGTAATGTAGGCGAGTTTATTTTTAACCCCGATGCCCTGAAAAAAAGACGTGCGGAAGAAATGCGTTTTCAGGAAAATTTAAAAAACAGGTGGCAAAAATAAATTACCGAGCAACACCGATTTTTCCAAGAAACGCTTCAAAAAAACGCGAATGGCGTCATTTCATTCGTTTTTCAAAACTTTCGCGGTTTCAAAAGCGCATTTTTTCCAAGAAAATCTTTTCGCGTTTTCATATCCTTTTTTTATAATATCATTTCTCAATCTTTCATCCGATATCAATCCATGAACCGCTTCGGCGATTTGTTCTTCGCTACGCGGATTAACCAAAACAGCTGATTTGCCAACATCCCGGCAGATCGGATTTATTTTTAGTTCTGAATCTTCCGAATCGGAATTTGTCTGAAAATCAGAAATTGCAAATTGAAAATTCCGAGACACCAGTTCCGGAATCGATGAATTATTTCCAGCCACTACCGGACATCCGGCCAACTGCGCTTCCAGAATCGGCAATCCAAAACCCTCGTAAAAAGTGGGAAACAAAAAAACATCGGCGCTCAGCAATAATCGCCGTTTTGCCCCCCCGTCCACATATCCCGTTTCAATAATGTCCTTTTGATATTTCGCGTTCTGAATCTGGAATCTTATTTTTTCATATCCAAAACCCGGTTTGCCGACCAGCACCAATTTGTGGGGAATATTATATTTTTCCTTCAAAATTTCAAACGCTTTGATTATACCGATGATATTTTTTCTTTCCTCCATCCTTCCGATAAAGAGCAGGTATTTTTGATTGATTTTTAAGTTCGCGCCGTTATTTTCAACATCTTCGTTTCGCGTTTCCAGATCGCATCCTTCATGAATCACCCTGATTTTTTTCCCCGGTATTTTATACAATTTCATCAGATCATTCTTCGTGTTGCCGGACACCGCGATAATTTTTCCCGCCCGCCCGCACGACATCTTGACCGACCAGCGCATACGCAGCCGATCCAGCCAAGAATACGCTCTGGGACAAAATTCATATTCCAGTCCATGAATAGCAATAATTGTGTTTTTCGCGCAAATAAAAGGCGCGACATGCGCCGGCACGAATAATATGCCGACTGGATGAAAAAGCATTTCCAAAGACAACCCGATTTGCGTCCAAAAATAAGTATAATTTATCACTTTAAAACTCCATCCGCCGGGAATTTCCAGCGAATCGTTGTTTTTTGATTTTATGCCATTGTCTCTGATTTTTATATTTGGCTTTTGATTTTTTCTGATATACAAAACAACCTGATCGTCTTTTAAATACTTCGCCAGGTGTTTTATCAGCTGATAGGAATACTCCTCCGTGCCGGTGCGCTCCGCGATGAACGCGCGCGAAGCGTCAATGCCAATAATCATAAACGCTGTGATTTATAGATTAACGCCAAATACATAGATTATCGGTTATTTGGCCTGAATCAAAGATATTTGGGGATATTATTTGGAAAACATTATCGTTCTCTTGTACATTTCCAGATTATCCAGGGCCTTGCCGATTCCTTTGATAACGCAAAAAAGAGGATCGTCGGCGACATAACATGGCACGCCGATAATTTTGGTAATCATTTGATCGAGGTTGCGCAAAAGAGCTCCCCCGCCGGAAAGAATCATGCCTTTATCAATAATATCCGCCGCCAATTCCGGCGGCGTTTCCTGAAAAACCTTTTTGATGGCATTGATAATTTCCCTGAGCTCATCCTGAATGGCTTCCGTCACTTCGTTGGAAGATATTCTGACGATTTTCGGCAAACCGCCCATCAGATCGCGCCCGCGAATTTCCATATATTCTTCCTTAACCTGAGCGATGGCCGAACCGATTTTAATTTTAATTTCTTCCGCCGTCTGTTCGCCAATCGCCAGTCCGTATTTCCTTTTAATATAATCTGAAATTGCCTGATCTAATTTATTGCCTCCAACCCTGGCGCTGTGCGCCGCCACCACTCCGCCCAGAGAAATAATGGCAATCTCGGATGTTCCGCCTCCGATATCAATAATCATGTTGCCCTGCGGACTGTGAACCGCGATACCGGCGCCAATAGCCGCCAAAAGAGGTTCCTTTACGACATAGGCCATTTTAGCTCCGGCTTTGACGGCCGCGTCAATGACCGCCCGGCGCTCCGTGGATGTTATACCGGCCGGAATTGAAATCATCACTTCCGGACGCACAAGGCGGATTCTGCCGCTGACTCTGTTGATAAAATATTTAAGCATGGCTTCCGTCACGCGATAATCCGCGATCACGCCGTTCTGCAAAGGACGGCTGGCCGCAATAGTGTCCGGTGTCCGCCCCAACATTTCTTTGGCTTCATTGCCAACCGCCAAAACCTTGTTATCATAAATAGAAATCGCCACCACCGACGGTTCATTCACGACTATGCCCCTGCCGGGAACAAAAACCAATGTGTTCGCCGTTCCAAGATCGATTCCAATTTTGCGTATAAACATAAATATTGTTTGTTATTTGCCATTTGCCGCTCTTTTTATTTCCGCTCCCAATTTTCTCAGTCTTTCTTCAATTTTTTCATAACCGCGATCAACCTGATAAACGTCTTCAATAATCGTTTTGCCCACGGCAATCAGCGCCGCGATAATCAATGAAGCGCCGGCGCGCAAATCAAAACTTTTAATAACGCTTCCTTGAAGCTTGGTCGGTCCTGAAATTAATGCCTGATGCGGATTTAATATTTTAACACAACCTCCCATTTTTTCCAATTCTCCCAGATAATTAAACCGCCCTTCAAACATCGTGTCAAAAATAAGCGTTTCGCCCTTGGCCTGAGTCGCCAAAACGCCCAGTGGCGCCTGAATATCGGTGGGAATGCCGGGATAAGGGCGTGTATCTATTTTTTTCACCGCCTTGATTTTTCTGGTCGGCAAAACATCAATATAATTTTTTCCAATATGAAAATCAGCGCCGAATTCGCGTAATTTTTCCAGAACTAAATCAAGATGCTCGGCGCGGGCGTTATGCACGCGAATGGCGCTTTTGGCAGCCACGCCCAAAACAAGAAAAGTGGCGGCTTCATTGGCGTCCGGAATAATTTCATGACGCGCTCCTCGCGTTTTTTTTATTCCGGTTATTTCCAACGTGTGCGTTCCAAGTCCTTTTATTCCGGCGCCGATTTTTATCAAAAATTTTCCCAAATCTTCCACATGCGGTTCGGCCGCCGCGATTTTAATAATCGTTTTTCCCGGCAGAGCAGCCGCCAGCATCATGGCGTTTTCCGTTGCCGTCACGGAAAATTCTTTAAGAGTTATTTCCGTCGCTTTCCTGAAACGCGCGTCCACAATATAATATTCTCCCTGCCGCTTAACGCGGACGCCCATTTTTATCAAAGCGTCAAAATGCGTTCCCATAGGCCGCGCCCCGATAACACATCCGCCCGGCGAAATAATTTTGAATTTTCCGCAACGCGCGCTTAAAACGCCCAGAAATAAAACGGACGAGCGTATTTTTCCCACGCGTTCAAAATTAATTTTACGGGGATCAATCAAGCGATTGCGGATGGAAACCGAATGTTTCCCGATCCATTTTATTTCCGAACCCATGCTTTTCATAATTTCCATCATAGAAAAAACGTCCTCAACTAGAGGAATATTTTTCAAAACGCATGTTTCGGAAGTCAACAGAGTGGCCGCCAAAATTGGAGTGGCCGCGTTTTTTGAACCCCGCACCTCTATTTTTCCTTTTAGCCGTTTTCCTCCTTGAATTTCAAACCATTCCATGCTTTTCAGTATATCGGAACACGATATTTTTTTCAAGGAAATCAAAAAGCTCATCTTTAAAAAGATGAGCCGCAGATTTTTAAGGATTTAGGGGTGTTTTTCCCCAAATCAAGACAAGGAATCTTGCCTTGGCATAAGTTTTTTGTTTTTAATTTCGCGTTTGTATTAATTTTTAAAAGAACTTTTCTGTTTATCAAAATTCAAATTTGGCAAAAAAACAAGGAAGTGAAAATCGCTATTAAAATCATATTTTTGGCGGCAAGCGCGGAACCATTCCGGTGATAGCGGAAAACAATCGCGAGATTCGCAATCACCAGAAGAAAAACGAGAAACGAGGCGAAATTTTTTGAGGCCTTTTCAAAAAAATCCCGCGCGGAATATTTTGTCTGCTTTTTCGCGAGAGACGCGCCGCCATAACCAGGTTTAAATTCCAATTTTTTGGAAGACAGCGCTTGTGGAAAGTTATTAAAATTCGCCGGCGTTTTTTCCCCTCCGGAAACAAGATTGTCGTTGTTTGAAAGAACTTTTCCGGCGATTTCTCCTTGGGCTGATTTTTTTCTGGCGCCAAACATTTGGACGACAATGACTGAATTTTGTCCGTCAATTTTTCCTTGCGCCACCGCCACTCCGATATCCGCGTATTCCGGATTGAGGATATTTTTGCGGTGAGTGGCGCTTTTCATCCAGGCGGCATGCTGCTCCTTGGCGTCAGTAAAATTAATTGCCAGATTTTCTCCGGCGTATTGATAATTATAACCGTTCTTTTTAATCCAATGCCACGGCGCGACGCCTTGCGGAGAAGTGTGGGCGAAATAATCATTGGTCAACATGTCTTTGACTTTATCCCGGGCCGCCCGCATCAGATTTTCATTTTCCAAAAGAGTTGAAATTCCATTGGAAAGCCGCGCCTGGTTAGTCAACATAATCACGCTTTGGGATGAAATTTCGCTTGCTTCGGCGCCTTGAAAAGGGAGCAATAAAATAATTCCTCCCGCCAACAACGCCCCCAAAAAAATTTGACAATGGCGCTTCATAATCAAAAATAAATAAAATACAAAAAAGGACGCTTCACCCGTGAAACACCCTTTAAAAACGCCTTATTTACTTGTTTTACGCTTTTAATTATAGCAGATTTTCTCCCAAAAGTCAAATTTTTCCACCCAACTAAAGACAGGATTTTATATTTTTCATAAAATCCATATAGAACTTCAGGTTGTGAAGCGATGCCAGCCGCATCGCCAGCGGATCTTTGGAAACAAATAAATGGCGCAAATACGCCCGCGTATGTTTTTGACAAAGATCGCAATCGCAACCCGGATCAACGGGCGAGAAATCCTGCCTGAACTTTTCGTTGTTTATATTGACAGTCGCGTAAAAATTCTGTTTTTCATATTTTGAGGATGGATTTTTTTCCGAAAATTTTGAAAAATCATCCCTCGCTTTGCGGACAAACAACCGCCCGTGCCTGCCTTCCCGCGTCGGAATCACGCAATCAAACATATCCCAACCCATCGCCACGCAGCGGATGATATCTTCGGGAGTGCCGACTCCCAAAGCAAAACGCAATGAATTATCAGGAATCCAGTTAGCGGTGTTTCTCAGAACTTCTTCCAAAAAATTGCCGTCTTTGTCCACATGGCGAGCCCCGAAACCATACCCATCCCACTCCAGAGCCGGTCCGCCTTTGGCGGAAGATCCGATTTCCATCAGTCTCTCGGCGCACATTTTTCTCAAATCAAGATATTCTCCCCCCTGAATCACGCAAAAAATCAGCGGGCGGTCTTCTTTGTTTATTTTTCTTATTTTAATCTGACGCTTGTATTCAATCATGCATCTTTCCGCCCAACAAAGAGTCCTCTCCACGGCTTGCTTTATTTTTTCGTAACTGAACGCGTTGGGCGGCACGTCATCCAAAGCCACCATCATATCCACTCCCAAATCAAACTGGATTTCTATGGATTTTTCCGGAGTCAAAACATGTTTTTTCCCGTCCAGCGGAGATTGAAAAAACGCTCCTTTGTCGCTGATCATTCCTCTGTCGGGGTTTTTGTGAATAAGCGAAAAAATCTGATAACCGCCGCTGTCCGAAAGCAAGGACTTGTTCCAATTCATGAATTTGTGAAGACCGCCGGATTTTTTGATGGTCGTTACGCCCGGCTGAAGATACAAATGATAAGTATTCACCACCAACGGACCCAGATTGATTTTTTCCAGATCGTTTTTGTCCAATGATTTGACAAAGCCCCTTGTGGCGTCCGGCATAAAAAACGGGATTTTTATTTTCCCGCTTTTGGTTTTTATTTCCTTGATTTCGCGTTTTTTGATTTTTTTCATTTATATCGCTGGAACGCCGCTGTTTAATTTCCGGATCTGATTATGCGATAGCCAGTGGCGCTTATGAAAGAATCTTCCGGCAAATTGGTCGTTTTTTCCTTTGTTTCAACGCGAACATCAGCGCCAGTAAAAATATCCCTGGCTTTTAAAACTGACGGGTTTAAAAGAACGGCCGTGTTGCCGACCTGATTTTCTTGCGGCGCAAAACTGATTTGAAAATTAACTTCCCTGGGAGAATCAAGAATACCGGTGCCATTTTTGAGATTTCCGATTTTCCAGATGATTTGATTGGTGCGCTCGTTGAAAAAAATGCTTTCCTGGGAAGGATAAAATTTACCCGTCCATTTTACGCCTGAAGGAAGAGAGGAAACAACTTCGGTGTCTGATATGTCATTGGAAACATTGATAACTTTCCAGCTGATGACATAGGATGTTTCTTTTCCGACTTCCGGCGGAAGGGGTCCGCTGTTCTGAATTTGTTCGTTTTTATAATAACCAAGCGCCTGCAAAACCACTCTGGAATTCAGTTTGGCTTCTATGCGGTTGCTGCTGACAATTTTATTGGCATTGAGCGGATTGGGAATGTCCGGACTGTCAATGCTGGCCACAGATATAATTCTAAAATTTTCATCGTTTTCCCCTTTAACCGGAATCTGACCGAGAATCGGCACGGAAAAACTTATTTTTCCTTTTGCTCCCGGCGCCAAATTGAAAAGTTCCGGCAAATCCGACGCCTTCCATGTAAATTTGTTTTTAAAAACGTCATATGATCCGGATCTCAATTCCAGTCTAGAAAAATCCAGAACTCGGCTTTCAAAGTCAACCGTAATAATAACATCGCGCAAACCAACATTGCCGTCATTGCGATAGTCAATCGTATAATACAATGTCTCTCCCGGATTGACATTGGCGTTTTTCAGCCCGTTTATTTCCTGACTAATAAAAAGAGGAGAGCCGACAAGTTTAGTTTTTTCTTGTCGGGTGTTATAAGCCAGGAATTCCCCGCTTTCTTTGATTGCGCCTATGGATGCCTGAATAATTTTTTGCTGTCCGCGATCGCCGTTCAAGCTGCCCGTAACGCGAATTTTTCCGCCCTGACGCGAATTCACAGTCCCCAAATACCAAAAAACTTCCCCTTCCGAAGGATGAGGATCGGCTGATGAAAAAACAAATCCTTCGGGATAATCAACTTTTATTCTCAGGTTGTCAAAACTCTGATCGCTTATGTTGCGATAATCAATAACATATTCAACCTGATTGCCGCGGGATGTTTCAAGGGGCGCGACAACTTCTAAAAAAAGGGGCGAAGTTTGCACATTGACGCCTAACCGCGTTTTTGCCTCAAAAACGCTGTCTAAGTTGGAAGGGACATAACTTAAAGTTACGTTTAAATAAACAGTGTGATCGCGCGGAGCGTAAAATTTTCCTTTTATTTCAAATTCTCCCCGGGCGCGGGCGTCAATGTTTCCCAAATCAATTCTGCCATTGGCGTGATTTTCATGCTTAAAATTAAGCGTGTCTTCCGGACGGAAATTTTCCGAATAATTGAATCGCAGTTTCGCGTCTTTCAGATCAACGCGGTTGTCATTTTCATATTTGACGCGATAGGACATGGTCTGCGTGCTGTCCACCACCTCCGGACCCTCTATCGTCACTTTCACCCTTTTTTCATTAAAAGCGGATTGTTTGATTTTCACGACCAAAACGCCCAGCATAACAAACGCCGCGACAAGTCCGACAGCCATGATTCCTTTTTTGATTATTTGTTTTTGTTCCGGCCTCAATCCCTTTTCTTCCCTCTCCCAAAACTTTTCTTTTTTGAATTCTTCGTCGCGCGATGAAGAAACAATGGAAGGATCAAAAGAATCCTTTTCGTGCTCGCGTTTTTCAATTTCGGAGTCTTCTTTGTATATTTTCCTGTTTAAATCGTTAAGTGACATATTTTTACTTTTATGTGTTTATGTTTTGCTCGGCAAAAATTAAATTGATTGAATTTTACCAAAAATAAACATTTTTAACAAGTTTTATTTACGAATTTATCCAGCGCGCAAATTCTCGGGCCACAAAATTGAGTTGCTTAACGTCTTTTTCTCCGACCTGAAGTTTGAAAAGAGACTCCAAAGAACTTTGAAAAAAAATACGCATTATTTTCACGCAATTTTCGCCGGCGGAAACACGCTGAGAAATTTTCGGCGCGCATGATTCGCAAACAATTCCGCCCTGTTCGGCGCTGAAAAAGTTTCGTCCGGAAAACAATTTCTTCCGGCAAAGAACGCACTTATTGACTTCCAGCTGATAGCCCAAAAGCGCCAGCGCTTTAAAAAAAAATCCGAGATTTATGACGGATATTCGCCATTTTTTCGCGCTACCTGCCTCCCGTTCCACCGCGCGCAAATAACTCAGCATCAAATCAAAAAAGCGACGATCCTCTTGCTCCCATTGGACCATTTTTTCAATTAACTGAAAATTCTCAAAAACACCGGCCAAAATTTCAAAATTCCGGCGAAGGATGGAAAAATAATTTTCCACGATCACGCCGGTTATTTTTCCCGCCCCGTGGTTTTTGGCAACGAATATGCCAACAAGATTGAAATTTTCCAAAAAACCGGCCAATTTTGCCCCCGATTTACGCACTCCTTTAGCCAAAACTTTTATTTTGCCGCTTTCAGCGGTATAAACGACATACATCCGGTCAGCTTCTCCGATATCGTATTTTTTCATTATAATTCCGGTGTATTTTCGTTCCATGGCTTAATTATACTTTTTTCGCGAAAAATAAAAAGGGCTTTTCCTGAAAGCCCTTTGTTTTTTCAATTTTTTATGTTTTCTTTAATCATTAGGACAACAAAAAAAACTACTGTTGTCAATGATATTAATTTGAAAAGATCCCACAAAAAAACAATCCATTCGTGACTGTAATTTTGAATAATGATATCAACAAACATCACTATCGCAAAAAAAATAATCCACAGCGCAAGTGTTATTATCAAGATACTTTCCTCCTTATTTGGATTTTGATTTTTTCCCCATTGATTTCAATGTCCTCCTGGCAATCAAAATGAATGAGTCCTCCTTTTTTTAATTTATCGGCCAAAACTTCCCGGGCGATCAATTCTCCAAACTTTTCAAATGTTTCCGACAACCCAGTATAACCGACCCTGATACGGTTGTCAACTTCATAACCCGCTTTTTTTCTCATTTCCTGGACAAATCGGATGATTTCCCGCGCCAAACCCTCCAATTTCAGATCTTCGGTAATTTCAATATTTAACTCAATTTTCGCCTCCGGACCTTTTTCGACGGCAATGCTTTTGACATTGACTTCTTCTTTGACTATGTCCAGAAATTCATTTCTTAACTCATAGTTTATGATCTTCAATTCGGACAGGGGTTGGCGGACTTTGATGCCGGCGTTCGCCCGCAATTGTAAAGCTTCGGAAATAATCCGGCGCGCGCCCGCCATTTCTCCGTTTAATTTTTCATCAATCAGTTTTTCGTCAGCCGCCGGAAAATCCGCCAGATGCACTGATTCTTTGCCAGTTAAGTTTTTATATATCTCCTCCGCGATAAACGGCGTAAACGGAGCCATGATTTTTGACAACTGAACCAGAACATAATAAAGAGTCTGATAAGCGTGATTTTTGTCTTCATCGTTGCCGCTTTTCCAAAATCTCTTGCGCGACCGGCGAATGTACCAATTGGAAAGATGATCAATGAATTTCGGAAACAGCCGGCAGGCGCGGTTCAGATCGTAGTTTTCCATGTCCGCGCTCGTTTCTTTCGCCAGAACATTCAATTCGGAAACAATCCATCTGTCCAGCAGATTTTTGATTTCTGTTTTCTGAATTTCTCCAGGTTCAAATTTATCAATATTGGCGTATAACACGAAAAAGGAATAAGAATTCCAAAGCATGCGAAACATTCCGCGGACAAGGTCCGCGACATCCGTTTCTTTGAACTCAATGTCTTCCGCCGCCATCACCGGAGACGACATCAGATAAAAACGCAGACTGTCAGCTCCGTATTTTTCCATCATATACGCGGGATCGGGATAATTTTTGAGGCGTTTGGAAAGTTTTTTTCCGTCCGAGCCGACCACGATTCCATTTGCTATCACGTTTTTATACGCCCGCGAATTTTTGATGGCCGCGGCGATGACGTGCAGATAATAAAACCAGGCGCGCGTTTGGTCCACGCCCTCGGCGATAAATTCCGCCGGAAAATTTTTTTCAAACTTTTCCTTGTTTTCAAAAGGATAATGCGTTTGCGCGTAAGGCATGGATCCCGATTCAAACCAGCAATCCAGCACATCCGGAATTCTCCTCATCACTCCGCCGCATTCGCCCGCCGGAGAACAGGATTTTTCGCACTGAAAAATTATTTTGTCAACAATATGTTTATGCAAATCAGAAATTTTTTCCCCGGACAAATCTTCCAGTTCTTTCACGGATCCGATGACTTTTATTTTTCCGCAGCAATCGCATTTCCAGATCGGAATGGCCGATGCCCAGAATCGTTGGCGCGAAATTGACCAGTCATTGGCGCCAGCCAGCCAGTTGCCGAAACGCCCTTCTTTCAAATGTCCGGGTGTCCAATTAATGCCTTCAGCCAGCTTCAAAGCCCGGTTTTTGATTTTTACCACATTCACGAACCAAGACGACGTCGCGTAGTTAATAAGCGGGGTGTCGCAACGCCAGCAGTGCGGGTAACTGTGTTCGTATTTTTCTTTGGCAAACAATAAATTATTTTTGGCCAAATACTTGATAATTTCCACGTCTGTTTTTTGATGATCATCAATCGGTTTCACGGAAAGTCCGGCAAAATCTCCAGTTTCCGATTTCATAACGCCGTCCATGCCGACATGCTGAATAAAAGGCAAATTGCGTCGGCGGCCCAAAATAAGATCGTCTTCGCCAAACGCCGGCGCGATGTGCACCACGCCCGTGCCTTCTTCCGCCGTCACAAAATCGGCCGCGCATATTTTCCACCCATTTTCCCTGTTTTTTAAATTTTCATCTTTTGAATAATAATCAAAAAGCGGTTTATATTTTTTGCCGACTAATTCTTCGCCTTTAAATTCCTCCAGAATTTCATATTCTTTGCCCTTCAAAATTTCGGAGACTTTTTCTTTGGCCATAATTAAAAATTCGTTTCCGGTTTTCGCCAAAACATAATTCATATTCCCGCCTACCGCCAGCGCCGCGTTGCCGATTAAAGTCCAGGGGGTGGTCGTCCACGCCAAAACAAAAGTGTCCGGCCTGTCTTCCAGTTCAAACTTCACCGTCACCGATAAATCCTTGATGTTTTTGTATCCTTCCGCCACTTCTTGCTGAGAAAGAGTGGTTTCGCAACGCGTGCAAATATACATGGAACGATAATCTTCATAAATCAATCCTTTGTTCCATAATTCGCTGAAAACCCACCAAACGGATTCCATAAAATTCAAATCCATCGTGCTGTAGGCGTTGTCCATATCCGCCCAGCGCCCAAGCCGTTTAACGATTTTTTTCCATTCATTGACGTATCCCGACACTTTGGAACGGCAAAATTCATTAAACTTCGCGGTTCCCATTTTTTCAATCTCGTTTTTTTGCCTGACGCCCAATTCTTTTTCGGCGATATTTTCAATCGGAAGACCGTGACAATCCCAGCCCCATTTTCTTTCCACGCGGTATCCCTTCATCGTCCAATATCTCGGCACCGCGTCTTTCATCGCTGAAGCCACAATATGACCATAATGTGGCGTGCCAGTCGCGAACGGCGGACCGTCGTAAAAAACATATTCCCCTTTTGGAGCTTCGCGCTCAACCGATTTTTCAAAAATTTTATTATCCTCCCAAAATTTGAGGATTGTTTTTTCCATTTCCGGGAAAGATTGTTTGGCGTCGATTTTTTTGAACATAAAAAATAAAACTCAAATCTCAAAACGCAAAATGGCATAAAACCTGAAGCTAAATCCGGAAAATCCGCGTCTTTTAGCTTTGAGTCATGGATTTGGTCTTTGAAATTTGAGTTTTGGGATTATTTTAAGTTTTTATACACCTCCAGCGTTTCCCGCGCGCATTTTTCCCAGCTAAATTTTCGCGCCTGCTCCAGCCCTTTGGATTTGTAGCCGTTTCTTAGATTTTCATCTTGTGAAAATTCAAACATCGCTTCCGAAATCGCCCGAACATCAAGCGGATTCACCAGGCGCGCAGCCTGGCCGGCAATTTCAGGAATGGAAGCGATATCGGACACGATAGCCGGCGTCTGCGTCGCGAACGCTTCCAGCACCGTAGTGCCAAAACCCTCATACAGGGATGGCATTATGAAAAATTCGGACTGAATGAAAAGCGGCGCCAACTCGTCGCCAATCACATAACCCGTGAAAATAACGTCTTTTTGCAAATTAAAATCTTTGACTTCTTGGGCGTATTCGCGTGAGAGCCAGCCGCGTTTTCCCGCCACCACCAGCTGATAGTTGAATTTTAATTTTCTTTCCTTGAATTTGTTTTTGAAAAGCGCGAAGGCCTCAAGAAGGCGGGTGATGTTTTTGGACGGCTCCAGCGTTCCCAAAAATAAAATGTATTTATCGCGAATTTCATATTTTCCGATAATCTTGCGCGAATCGCCGGCCAAATCGGCAAAAAACCTTTCGTCCAAGCCGCTGTAAATAACGCTGGTTTTTTTCGCCGGAACTTTCAGAAATTTTTCCAGATCGTTTTTTACCGATTCTGAAACCGCGATAATGTGATCGGCTTTTTTCGCCATCAGACTGTAAATGGTTTTGTTTTTGACGCTCTTTATTTTTGGAAAGCATTGCGGACATTGATATATCGCCATGTCATTGAAAGTTACGGCGCATTTGCCGCGATAGGCCGCCGGAATGCGGCTCAAAGGAGAAGTTGAATGAAGCACGTCAAGTTTTTCTTTTTGCAAAATCGCCGTTCCCAGAATTTCGCTGTAAGCGCCCGGCAAATATTTTTTGTAATCGGAAAAAGGATAAAATTTTATTCTGACGTTCGGCCGGGTGAATTTTTTCACGTCTTTTTCGCGCACGCGAAAATCAAAAAACAAAACGTATTCATTTTCCCGATCAATTTCAAGCAGATGGCGTATCAACTGATAAGCGTAATGCCCCGCGCCGATGGCGTCGCCTTTTTCCGGACTCAGGATTGTTCTTGCGTCAATGCCTATTTTCATAAAAAATAAATAAAACGTTTTAACAAACAGCGCGCATAAACGGAAATTTCGCTCAATGCCGGTTTTTTTACATTTTTTCCGGCGCGGAAACCCCAATAAGCCGCAAAGTTTCCGCCAATACTATTTTAACAGCATTCGCAAGTCCTTGTCTAGCGCCGGAAAGCTCCGGATTTTTTTCGTCAATCACGCGGCAGGCGTCATAAAAAGAATGGAATTTGTCAGCCAACCGCATGGCGAAATGCGGCAATTTGTGAACTTCGCAATTTTCGGTTATTTCCTCGGCCAGATCCGGAAATTTATTCAGTTCTTTCATAAGGACCAATTCTTTTGGATGCGCCAACAATCCGTAATCGGCGGTTTTTGATTCACGGTTTTCGTTTCGCGCTTTGCGCAAAATGCTGCATATCCTGGCATGCGCGTATTGCACGTAATATACCGGGTTTTTTTCCGATTTCTCTTCGGCCAGATTAAGATTGAAATTCATGTGCGCGTCCGGAGAATACATAAGAAAAAAAAACCGGGCCGCGTCGTGTCCGACTTTATCAATAAGTTCGCTGATATACACCGCGTTGCCGGCGCGCTTGCTCATCCGGACGTCTTTCCCGTCTTTCGTAACGCGCACCATTTGCGTAATAATAATATCAAATCTTCCGGCAAAGCCCAGCGCCTCAGACAAAGCTTTCAGACGCGTTACGTATCCGTGATGATCGGCGCCCAAAATCATAATCATCCGGTCAAACTTTCTTTCAATTTTGTTCAGCATATATCCGCAATCGCCGGCAAAATAAGCTTTTTGCCCGTCACATTTGATCAGCACCCTGTCTTTGTCGTCCCCGAACTTTGTCGTTTTCAGCCACAAAGCCCCGTCGGCTTCGTATGTCAATTTCTTGTATTTTAGCAGCTGAATGGATTTTTCAACATATTTTTCATGGATTTCTTTTTCGCTCATCCACACGTCATAAGAGATTCGCATTTTTTCCGCGACCGTTTTTTTGATAATGTTTTCCAGCACGTCTTTGGTCGCCGCCTCCCCGACTTCGCGCGCGCCGCCGAAAGCGGAATATTTTTCGTTTAATTCGTCAATATACTCTCCAGAATACGCCGCTTTTTCATTTTTCAAAACGCTGTGCCCCAATTTTTCAATCTGCCCGCCGGCATCATTGACATAAAATTCATTCACCACTTCAAAGCCGGCTTTGCGGCAAACCCGCCCGATGACATCGCCGCAAAAACCTCCCCTTCCGTTGCCGACCGTCAACGGTCCGGTCGGATTGGCGGAAATGAATTCATTGTTGATTTTTTTGCCCTTGCCGGTTTCGAAATCTCCGAATTTTTCTTTTCTTTCGTTTATTTCCGCGATTACGCCCCGCAAATATTTTTCCGAAAGATAAAAATTGATGTATCCCGGATTCACCGCTTCAATCTTTTTGAAGCTGCTGTGAATCGGAAACTGGAAGCTGGAAATTATCTGATTGGCCGTTTCCAGGGGAGTTTTTTTGATTTTTTTCGCCAAAACCATGGCGATGTTCGCGGAATAATCCCCGAGTTTTTCTTCTTTGGGACAATCAATTTTTATTTCCGGAACGTCAAAAACCGGCCAAACGCCCTTTTTTTGAAGATCGGTAACGGCATTTTTTAATTTGTCGGCTATTTCTTTTTTCATATGCCTTTTCATTTTATCACAAAAGGCGTAAAAATAACATTACAAAGAGCGCCCGCGAAAAAAAATCCGAAGGCAAACAGAAGAAATCAAATCTCAACAAGCCCGACGGACAATTTTCTCAATTTTGTCGATAGCAAAAAATAAACTTTCATATATCTGTTTCGTTTCTATTTCCAATTCAGCCACGTGATCGTCAGTTGCAAAATCGCGGCGAACGAAACCCAGAGCAGATACGGAATATTGGCAAGGGCGACCCAGCGCAGGCGCGGCCAAACGGCAATCATCGCCCAGACAAGCGTTCCCAACACCAAAAGAATATCAGCCGCCGCGAGGAAATTGTTTTTAAGCCCGAACTGCAAAGGCGTGAAAGCGAAATTGAAAACGAGGTTAAGCGCGAAAGGCAAAGCAACTATACCGGACTGGCAAATCTAGACATGTACCACTAGGAACTTCATAGTTAATATCAATAAATTCACCTTCTATTTTATTTTTAACCCCTCCTTTACCACGCCTAACTTCTCCACTAAATGATTTCTTTTTTACTTGGTAATTCAAAATCTTTCCCTTGTATCTAACTTGAAAATCAGCTCCTTGATGATCAAGTTCTTCTGACATAGAAACTGTTCCTTCGCCAAAAACAGATTCTGCCACATAACCAGCGTGTATTTGAGTAATAATACTTGCCCATGTTCTATAAATTCTTGCAGGAAGTCCGCGATAAAAACAATCCTCGCACATGGTTGTTCTTTTTCTAAAAGATTCTATTTCTACCTTTTGTGAATTTAAATATTCTTTATAAAAATCTTCAAAAGATAAAAACTTTTTTTGATCCCAGTACACTCTATAAAACATACTTATAGCCTAAACTTCTTTTGGCATATCCATTTCTATAATTTTAATAGGCCTATATTTGTCGCGATAGGATTTAAGATCAACAGATTGTAAAAATTTTGAGAGTATTTTCTGGATTATCAGTCAATTCCCGTACCTCTTTTTCAAATTGTTGGTTAGCTTCTTCATAATTTTCTGCCTGTGTAGTCTCAATTATTTTTCGTTCAAGTTCATCGGCTTCCTGTTGTGATTTGCCGACAAAAATATCCTGACTCTCTTGAGGCAATTTTTCAAATTTTTGCTGGTCTTTTAATTTTGAGAAATCAAAATTTTCACGCATAGATCCATTTTATATTTTAAGCGGCCTCCATTCTTTTCGGTCTGATGACATAATCAGCACCTCCTCCGCCCTTCCAAATGTTTCCTTGCATATACGAGCCGTTAGCAAAATGCATACCATCATTGGAAGTGACGGTAAATAAATTTTGAGCAACTTCTTTCGCGTTTAATTTTACCAATAAATCATTTAGTTCCTTCTTTTCCGTTTCATTAAGTGCGTTCTTTTTGTTCCTATTGAAAAGATCGCGCGCCCGCGTTCTTAATTTGGGGTCATATTCTTTTCCGTTTTTATCATACACAAGCAGAAACAATACATCTTCAATGGCCCCAGTAGCCTTTTGTCTTAATCGTTTGGTATTACCGCGCGGTGAAACACCTCGGGGAGAACCTTCTAGCTCAGGAACCGCCCAACAACCCTTAACCGACACGACCGCTTTTTCTCCCCGCCTCAAGGCTGCTTGCGCAAGACTTTCGACTTGCGCCTGATCATAAACACAATTTCCCTCAAAGCCAGTTCGGCTCTCATCTAAGTATGCAGTAAATGTGTCTGAGTATCGTCCGCCAATTTCTTTATCTGAATAGGTTAAAAAATGCATATTTAATGTTAGTTCTGTGCCATTATTTTTCTTGGCAGTCTCAAGGTAGTTTTTGTCAAGTGAATTTACAAGATCTTCAGTTTTGCTCCATGCTTCCTGAACATCATCAATAATGCGTCTACGAAATGGCAGGGTTGATTCTTTTACTTCTTTGCCCACATCGATTGGCGCAAAATCTCCAGTTCTTTCCTTTTGCGGGTCCGCCGGCTTTCTTTGTCCTGTCCATGTATCATTTGTTTGCTCCGGATATCTGAGCCAGTGGTAAAAACCCATCAACACTTTCAGTTTTTCAGAATTCATCTGATCCTGACGGATTTCATAATTTTTCTGATTTTCCGGATTGGCCAATGGCATCAATGTGATCCTAACATCATTTTGATCAATGTCGATTGAGATCCTACCCATAAATTCTTCGTTGGAAACATTGTTGCGAAGTATAAATGAATTATCTAAACTTTTATTCCGGGAAGATACCAGTTGTATAGCAAAAGAATAGCCGAAATATTGCTGCTCGAAATTTTTGTTTGTGCTAAGTATTTTGCCAACTGTGTATCCTCTAACGCACCTCATGCACAGTTTTAATGGGTACTGTTAAGGATTGCATGGATATGTGATTTTTTAATTTTTCATCCAGATACTCGCTGGGAGTTTTCCCTCCCAAGGCCATATGTTGTC
>JBBINP010000016.1:0-17870 GCA_037443825.1 Candidatus Moraniibacteriota bacterium | reverse complement strand
GTTATTATTCAGGAATTGGGACATGACTGGGAATTTATTGTTACGTGGCAGTCAATTGTTCTGGCTGCCGGAGTTACTGTTTTGGTTGGTTTGGTTTTTGGAATGTATCCGGCGAAAAAAGCTTCCAAAGTTTCTCCGATGGAGGCCTTAAGATATGAATAATAAAGTAAAAAATTATGCATGAAACGATTGTTTCAATAAAATTGGCGCTGGAAAATCTGCGGTCAAATATCGGGCGGACGGCTTTGACACTGATTGGAATCGTGATTGGCATTACCTCGGTTATTGTTATAATGGCCAGCGGAGAGGGGATACAAAGTTATATTCTGGGGCAAATTCAAAGTTTTGGCACGGATGTTATTCAAGTAGAAGTTAAAGTGCCGAGCACCGGAAAAACGTCATTTCAAAACGTCAGCGGGCAAGTGATGGGTATTCAGATTACAACACTTAAAGAAGAAGACGCGCGGGCCATTAAAAAACTTCCGAACGTGGAAGATCTTTACGTTTCCAATTTTACGCAGGAAGTTGCCAGCTATCAAAATATCAACAAAAAGGCGTTGCTTTTTGGAACCAGCGCTGAAGCGCCGATTGTGGATCCGGGCGTAAAAATCGCCGAAGGCAGTTTTTTTTCGGAAAAAGACGATCATAGTTTGGCCCAAGTGGCGGTTATTGGTTCGGATATGCGCGATGCTTTTTTCGGCACCGGAAACGCTCTGGGGGAAAATATACGCATAAACAGCCAGAATTATAAAGTTATAGGCGTATTGGATGAAAGAGGTGTTATTACAGGGTTTAATTTTGACGAGATTGTGTATTTGCCGGTGCGGACGCTTCAAAAGAAGATTTTGGGAGTGGATTATTTGCGAAACATCACGGTGAAAGTAAAAAACGAAAGTTTTCTGGATGCCACGGCGCTGGATATTGAGGAAACGATGAGGCGGGAACACGGCATTACAAATCCGGATAAAGATGATTTTTCCGTAACATCAATGAAAGAAGCGCAGGATATGATTGGAAAAATATTCGGCGCCATCAATATACTTCTTCTATCCATTACGTCCATCGCCCTGATTGTCGGCGGAGTGGGAATTATGAACGTCATGTATGTGGCAGTGGCGGAGCGCGCTTTTGAAATCGGTCTTCGCAAAGCCGTGGGCGCGAAGCCGGGAGACATTCTCAAGCAATTTTTGTGGGAAGCTATTTTTATCACTTTCATCGGAGGAGTTTTCGGAGTAATGCTGGGTTTTATTTTTTCGTCTATTTTGTCTTATGTCTTTTTAAAACTTGGATTTGGCATTCAATTTTCCATTACATGGCAATCTGTTTTTTTGGCAGTCGGTTTTTCGGTGGCGGTGGGAATAATTTTTGGATATTATCCCGCCTGCAACGCTTCGCGCCTTTCTCCCATGGAGGCGATAAGAAGAGAATAGATTTGTGTTTCATAAAAATCTCTTTCGCAAAAATTCTTCAAAAACGCGAATACTTTCGTAAAAACAGTTAAAATTTAAAAAATACCAAAAAACATTAAAGCCGCTTTGTCAATATTGATTTAATTTTCCGGTTGCATTAATATTTATCTGTACGTAAAAAATATGTTAGGCAAAGATTTTTTTCAAAAAATAAAAAACATCCCGTCGGAATGGCTGGTGATTTTTGCGTTGGGATTTTTGTTGGGAATTGTGGTAAAAACTGAAGCCGCTAAACGCGTTACGATGGGTTTTGACGACGGAAAAACCTTTCAGCAGGGCTTTGATATTTCCGGTATTCAGAATAAACTTCTGGAAAAAGCGGAAAAACAGAATGATTCCCAAAATGAAGAAAATGTTGTTCCCGCTGCCGGAGAATTAGACAACTGATGGTTTTTTGTTAAATTTGTCAATTATTTAATTTGTTTAACTTTTAATTAAATGGAAGAAGCTAAAAATGAAATCAGAAACGAACAGGAGAATAGAGAATCTGAAAGCAAAAAGATCAAAAATTTAATATCCGTTATTATTCTTCTGGCCGGTTTGTTGGCCGGAAGCGTTTTTGTTGATATTGCTCAGATGATCCGCGGTAAGGGTTTTTCTGAAAAAAACATATCAACTTCCGATATTCTTGAGGCGGGCGGAAAAACATGGGTGGCTTATGAAGATCCGATTGTTAGGGTTAAATTGATTTCTGATGATTCCTGCGAGGCATGCAATTCAGACGAAGCTTTGGTGTGGCTGCAGAAAGTCGTTCCCACCATATTAACGCAAAAAATAGATCAAAATTCCAAAGAAGGAAAAAAAATACTGGATGATTTTGAAATAAAAACAATTCCCGCTTTTATTTTCTCCAAAGAAATTGAACACACATTGTTTTTTCAGCAAGCCGGTATTTTCTTCTCCGAAAAAAACGGCCAGTATAATCTGAATACCGCGGAAATAGGCATTCCGGCTGGAAAATACGTGGAAGCTCCAAAAATATCCGACAGCGATATTAAAATAGGATCGGTTGACGCGAAGATTAAGATTGTTGAATTTTCCGATTTTCAATGTTCTTTTTGTAAAACTCTTCATTCAACAGTAACTAAAATCGTTGAAGAATATAAGGACAAGGCGATATATGTCTACAAACATTTTCCTTTAAATTTCCACCCGCAGGCGGAAAACGCGGCTTTGGCTTCGGAATGCGCCAATGAGCAAGGGAAATTTATGTCTTACGCCAACAAACTTTTTGCCGCTCAAAATGATTGGAGCAAGTCGCAAGGAACCGCTAAATTTAAAACATACGCGCAGGAACTCAAACTGAACGCAACTCAATTTAATTCATGCTTGGATGAAAAAAAATACTTAAATAAAGTAAAAAACGATTTTGAAGAGGGCAGAATTTTTAATGTTTCCGGAACTCCGGCGATTTTCATTAATCAGCAATTCAAGAACGGAGTTGTCTCTTATGATACCTTGAAGGAAATTATTGAGCAAGAACTGGCGAAATAAAGCAAAAAAACGGTTTGTATTAAAATGTGAGGGGTAGCCAAGTTAAAGCACTGCCCTTCTTTTGTTTTTTGTGTTATACTGTAATTGTTTAATTTTATAATTAAAAATCAGCACACGCTTCCGTTTATTAAATCTTTTTTGCTGAAATAAGGCACGCTTCATGAAATTTAATAAAAATACGTTTGAAATAATTTTTTTTGCGCGCGGCGGACAAGGCGCCAAAACCGCCGTAGAAGTTTTGGCTCAGGCGGCGCTTCGCGAAAAAAAATTTGTTCAGGCGTTTCCCTATTTTGGTCCGGAACGAAGCGGGGCGCCGGTCAGGGCGTATTTCAAAATATCCGACAATGAAATTTTGACGCATGAGCCCATTGTTGATCCGGACGCGGTGGTGGTTTTGGACGAAAATATTTTGGATTCTCATGATGTGGCAAAAAATCTGGATGAGTATGAGTCATTGATTATTAACAGCGCCCGGCATGCTTTAGAACTTGCTGATAAAATTCCTCGCTTTAAAGGAAAAATATATCCTATTGACGCGACAGAACTATCTCTTCGTTTTATCGGGCAAAATCGGCCAAACACCGTTATTTTGGGAAAATTAATCCAGATTACGGAAGTGGTCCGGCTGGAAAACGCGATTGAAGCTTTTCAAGAAATGTTTGCCGGCAAAATTGGAAAAGAAAACACGGAAAAAAACTTAAAAGCGATTCGGGAAGCATACGATACAATTTAATAAAAATTGGAATATTTAAAAAATTACAAATTTTTATGCGTATTGTTTTAACGGGAGGGGGGAGCGGCGGCCATGTATTTCCCTTGATTGCCGTGGCGCGGAAAATAAAAGAAAAAATAGGCAGTGAAGCCGAATTTTTGTATATTGGTTCGGGCGCGGATATAGAAAAGGAAATGATGGATAAGGAAGGAATTTCAGCTAAACACGTGCTGGCTGGAAAAAGGCGGCGTTATTTTTCATTGCGAAATTTTATTGATTTTTTTAAAATTCCTGCCGGCATTATTCAGTCGCTTTGGATGCTTTTGCGATATATGCCCGATGTTGTTTTTTCCAAGGGCGGTTATGTTTCTGTTCCGGTCGCTTTGGCCGCTTGGGTGTATCGGATTCCGGTGATTATTCACGAGTCAGACGCGGTGCCCGGAACAGCCAATCAAATAATTGCGAAATTTTGCCGCCACATCATAGTCGCTTATCCGGAGGCCCGGCAATATTTCGAATCCCGTGCAACCGCGCTTTGGGGCAATCCGGTGAGGGAAAACATTAATCAGGGAAACATTGAAAAAGCGCGGCAGATTTTTCATTTTACCGAATCAAAACCGACGGTTTTGGTGATGGGTGGAAGCCAGGGATCGCGAATTATCAATGAAGCGATTATCAAAATTCTCCCCAAAATTCTTTTTCGGACTCAGGTTATTCATCAAACCGGAGAAAAAAATTATGACGAAGTTGTTCATAAAGCGGCTGAACAGGGAATTAAGGCGGGTAGAGAGGGATATTATCCCGTTAAATTTTTGGGCGATGAGGAAATTAAAGAAGCGTATGCTTTGGCTGATCTGGTTATAAGTCGGGCGGGGGCGGGTTCAATCGCGGAAATAGCGGCTAACAAAAAACCGTCCATTCTTATTCCGCTTGAAAATTCAGCCAATGATCACCAAAGGATGAATGCTTACGCGTTGGCTAAAATCGGCGGCGCGCTGGTTTTGGAAGAAACTAATTTAGGCGAACATATTTTTCTTGAAAAAATAGAAAAAATTTTGGATGACAATGAATTGCGCGAAAAAATGGCGCGGGAAATTAATTTTTTCCATCATCCGCAGGCGGCTGAACACATTGCCGCCGGAGTGATTGAAACGGGAAATGAATAAAAATACCCATGATAAATTTTTCGCGGATCAAAAAAATTCATATTATTGGCATTAAAGGCACCGGCATAGTGGCTATAGCGGAAATTTTGCAATCAATGGGGATGAAAATCAGCGGATCGGATACGGCGGAAAAATTTTTTACCGATCAGGTTCTCAAAAAATTAGGCATACCTTACTTTGAAAAATTCGCGGCTGAAAACATTCCCGCTGGCGTTGATTTGGTTGTTTATTCAACGGCTTATCGGGAAGATAATAATATTGAAATTGTTGAAGCCAAGAAAAGAAAATTGCCAATGGCCAGTTATCCGCAAGTTTTAGGCGAATTATTCAATCAAAAATATGGAATCGCGGTTTGCGGAACTCACGGCAAAACAACGACTTCGGCTCTTTTGGCTTCAGTTTTAAAACATGCCGGCAAGAACCCCTCGGCGGTTATCGGCAGCCGCGTGATTGATTGGGGGTCAAACGCCCTGATTGGCAAGGGCGAGTTTTTTGTCATTGAAGCGGATGAATTTCAAAACAAATTCCAGTATTATAATCCCAAAGCGGTTATTTTGACCAGCATTGATTGGGATCATCCGGATTTTTATCCTACTTTTGCCGATTATCAAAAATCATTCTTTAATTTTATCGCTAAGGTTCCGCGCGCGGGATTTCTTTTTGTTTGGGGAGACAGCCGAAACGCTTTGGATGCCGTCCGTTATGCCAAAAGCGCCGTCTTTACCTATGGTTTTAATCAAAATAATGATTATGTAATTTCCAACTTTAAATTTCCCGCGCCTGCCGCCGGAAAATCCGTTTCCGGAAAAAAAAATGTGAAATACGGCAATCAAATTGTTCAAAAATTTGATTTAAATTTCGGCGGGAAAAAAATAGGCGAGTTTGAAACGAAATTGGCCGGACGGCACAATGCCTTAAACGCGGCGGCGGTGATCGCGCTTTGCCATAAGTTAAATTCAAATATGGATAAAGTAAAAAAAGCGCTGGCTGTTTTTGGCGGAACGTCGCGGCGTTTTGAAATTGTCGGAGAAAAAAACGGAGCTGTTTTGATTGATGATTATGGGCATCATCCGGAAGAACTAAAAGCGACGTTTAGGGCGGCGCGGGAAATTTATCCCAAAAAAAACATCATTGCCGTTTTTCATCCGCATTCTTTCTCGCGCACCGAAGCGCTGTTGACTGATTTTGCCGGAAGCTTTGATTTTGTCGATCGCGTGATTGTTTTGGATATTTACGGTTCGGCGCGTGAAAATTCGGGAAAAGTGAATTCTATGGATTTAACAAACATTATTAATAGGCATAATTTTAGAAAAGCGGAGTATGTCGCGACCATTGATGAGGCGGTGGATTTTCTTAAAGACAAAGTAAATGAAGATAACGTGGTGATTTGCATTGGCGCCGGCAATGTTTTTGAGGTCGCGGAAAAATTAAAAGAAAAATAATATAAGCATCCATATAAATTTAGCAGAAAATTAAAATGCGAAAACAATTCTATAACCTTGCGATTGAAGATGTTTTGGAACAATTAGATTCCAGTTTTGACGGCATCGGAAGTAAAGAGGCGGAATTTCGCCGCCAGAAATACGGGGATAATAAATTGCCGGAATCCAGCCCTGACAATGTTTTGAGAATTTTTTTGCGCCAGTTTCAAAATTCGCTGATTTATGTTTTGCTGGCCGCTGGCGCCGCGGTTTTGGCTATGGGAGAAATTATTGACGGATTGATAATATTCTTTGTTATTATTTTTAATGCCGTAATGGGTTCAATTCAGGAAGGAAGGGCGCAAAACACTTTATTGGCGCTTAAAAAATATTTGGAAACTGACGCTACGGTTCTGCGCGACGGAAAGGAAATTATCATTCCGGATCGAGAAATTGTGCCGGGCGATATTGTTGTTTTGAGAGAGGGGGAAAAAGTTCCAGCGGATGCCCGCGTGATTTTTTCCCATTCATTAAAAACAAGCGAAGCGGCTTTGACGGGCGAATCGGATTACAAATATAAAATAACCGAATCTCTTTCTGATTCATTGCTTCAAACAGCTGAACAAAAAAATATGGTTTTTAAAGGAACGGCGGTGGTTTCTGGAAACGGCAAGGTGGTTGTGGTTTCTACCGGCAGTGAAACGGTGGTGGGGAAAATTACTCAAAAAATAGCGAATATTAACACGGATATTCCCCTGAAAAAAGACATACAAAAACTTTCCCATTTGATTATCGCTGCGGCGGCTGGCATAATTTTCATTTTTTTGCTTTTGGGGTTTATAAATGGATATTCTCTCAAGGAAATGATTATTACATCAGTAGCCATTGCCGTGTCGGTTATTCCGGAAGGTTTGCCGGTGGTAATGACTCTAGTTTTAGCCACCGGAGTATGGAGAATGAGCAGGCAAAATGTTTTAGTAAAAAATCTGCAGGCGGTGGAGGCATTGGGGCAGGCCGAGATTATCGCTCTGGATAAGACGGGAACACTGACCAAAAACGAAATGGAAATACAGAAGATTTATGCTGCCGGAAAATTTTTTACTGTCGGCGGCAGCGGTTATGATCCGAAAGGGGAGATATTCGGCGAAAACAAAGTTTTGGACCCGCTGAATCATCCTGAATTAATGCTGGTTGGCAAAAGCATCGGTTTGTGCGCGGATGCACGGGTATTTTTTTCTGAATCCGCGGGAATGTGGCAGATTGCCGGAGATCCGACTGAGGCGGCGATGATTGTGTTGGCTCAAAAAATCGGCTTTCACAAAGACGCTTTGGAAAGCGAAATGCCGAAGATCGCGGAGATTCCGTTTGATTATAAGAAAAAATTCAAAGCAACTTTGAATTTGGGAACAAAAAGTAATTTTTTGGTAGCAGTTGGCGCTCCCGAAGTAATTTTAAAAATGCTGGCAAAAAAAACAAAAGACGGAAAAAATTCCGAAGAGGAAAAATTAAAATCAGTTTTTCTGGCAATGTCGGCGGATGGTTTGAGGGTTATCGCCGTAGCGGCTGGTTTCGCCGCCGGCAAAACGCTTTTTTCAGAAAAACTTCCTCCTCTTTCTTTTGTCGCTTTTTTGGGAATGAGGGATGTTTTGCGGGAAGAAGCCAAAGAAGCTATTAAAAAAACGCGATCTGCCGGCATAGAAACACTTATGATTACAGGCGATCATGAAGTTACAGCCCGTTCCATTGCCCGCGAAGTGGGTATTTTTCAGGGTGACTGTGGCGTAATAAAAGGAGAACAGATTGATGAACTTAGCGATGCCGATTTGGCGAATCGTCTGAATGATGTCAATGTGTTTGCTCGGGTAAGTCCGGAACACAAACTGAGAATTATTGAGGCCTATCGCAAGAAGGGAAAGGTAGTGGCCATGACCGGAGACGGCGTAAACGACGCTTTGTCTTTGGCAGCGGCGGATTTGGGTGTATCAATGGGAAAAATAGGAACGGAAGTGGCAAAAGAATCGGCTGACATCATTCTTTTGGATGATAATTTCGGAAATATAGTGGCCGGCGTGGAAGAAGGAAGAAATATTTATATAAGCATCAAAAGGGTTATATTGTATTTATTCTCCACAAGCGTGGGAGAAGTTTTGACTATTTTGGGGGCCATTCTGCTTGGATATCCTCTGCCTATTTTGGCGGCGCAAATTATCTGGCTTAATTTGGTGACTGACGGATTTTTGGATATAGCGTTGGCGATGGAACCGAAAAGCAAGCGTCTTATTAAAAATAAAATTTTTTCCGGAAAAAGATGGCTAGTGGACAATCTGATGGCAAAACGCGTTTTGATAATGGCGATTCCAATGGCGGTAGCGACTCTTTATCTTTTCAGTTTCCATTATCAGGACAACATTCAAAAAGCATGGACTGTCTCTCTGACAACGCTGGCGGTTTTTCAATGGTTTAACGCTTGGAATTGCCGATCAGAAAATAAATCAATTTTTCAGATGAATCCGCTTGAAAACAAATTTTTGATCGGAGCGACTTTTATTGTCGTTTTTTTGCAGTTAGCGGCGGTTTATTTTCCTCCTCTGCAGAAAATTTTACGCACTGTTCCGCTGGCTTTTTCCGATTGGCTTATGATTATTCCAATAGCTTTATCCATAGTTTTTGTTGAGGAAGTCAGAAAGTTTTTTTACCGCAAATTTAAATCTAATTGATTTTTTTATGATTAAAGCAACTATAAAAAAAACGGCTGGTGTTTTGTTTATTGTTTTGGGGTTTTTGGCTCTGATTACTCCTTTAACGCCCGGATCATGGCTTATTTTTGTTGGTCTGGAACTTGTTGGTCTCAGGCTGTTTTTTAATAAAAAGTTGGCTTTTTATCGGGATAAATTGCAAAAAATACGGATAATAAAGAAGGAAACAAACGAATCGCAACAAAAAAATAAAAACAGCAGTGCCTGATTCTGATGAAATATTAATGTTAAATAATTTGTTTTATATTTCAAGCGGCGCATTAAAATAGCGAGATAATGAATTTGGCAGGCGCAAAAAACGCTCCAACTGCCGACCAAAATCACGCAAAAATGTCAATATGCTGAAAATTGAAAAAAATATTCCACTGGCGCCCCGCACCACTTTTCGCATTGGAGGACCGGCTAAATTTTTCGCGGAAACTGGTTCTGAAGAAGAATTGCTGGAGGCGTTGAAATACGCCAATGACGAAAAACTTCAATTTTTTATTTTGGGCGGCGGCAGCAATATTTTGGTAAGCGATGAAGGATTCAGCGGTTTGGCGATAAAAATAAAAAATTCAAAATTTGACATTAAGGATTCATTTATTGAAGCCGGAGCCGGAGTTTTTCTGGCGAAAGCGGTCAAAGAATCCATAAACCGCGGTTTGTCTGGATTGGAATGGGCGGCGGGAATACCGGGAACAATAGGCGGCGCAACGCGGGGAAATGCCGGCGCGTATGGTGGCGATATGGGAGGGATTGTTGAAAGCGCGAGAGTTTTAGACAGTGATAAATTGCGGATTAGAAAGTATAATTTATCGGAATGCCGATTTGGTTATCGGGATAGTATTTTTAAACATAAAAAAAATCTGATAATCTTGTCGGTTATGCTTGGTTTGCGAAAAGGAAAGAGAGAAGAGAGCGAGAAAAAATTCAAGGAAATAATCGCGAAGCGAATATCCAAACAACCCGATGAACCTAGCGCCGGATCATTTTTTGTCAATCCGGCGGTCGGCAATCCGACATTAATCAAAAAATTTGAAGAGGAGAGGGGCGTAAAAAGCAAAAATAAAAAGATTCCAGCAGGATGGCTGATTGATGAAGCGGATTTGAGCGGTCGAAAAATCGGAGGCGCGATGGTAAGCGAAATTCATTCCAATTTTATCGTCAATACTGGCGGAGCCAGGGCGGAAGATGTTATAATGCTTACAAGCTTCATTAAACAGCAAGTCCGCGACAAGTTTGGAGTGGAATTGCGCGAAGAAGTGCAATATATCGGATTTAATTAATTTTAAAATCAAAATTTTAAAATCAAAGTTTGGGCGCCTTTTTTTATTCATAAACTGTTTTTGAATATCGCGAGGCGATTTGTTAATTCCGGTTTTGGTTTTATTTTTTTTGGTGCATTATTTATGACTGTTGAAAATATGTCAAATATGCGTTTGTTTTTCAAAGGCGTAAAAATTGACGAACGCACGGAGGATTATATCCGAAAAAAAATGCGTACGATGGAAAAAATTCTTCCCAAAATTTCGCGGGTGGAGGTGGAAATTGATCTGGATAAAAAAGGCAAGTTTCGGGCGGAGGTTATGATCAAAACGCCGTACAAACTTTATCGGGCGGAAAACACGACTCAAAGCATTGAGGGATCTATTGATTCCGTGGAAGACGATCTGAAAAATCAGATTAAGAAAGACAAAGATAAAAGACAAACACTTATTAAGCGAGGCGGACGTTCAATTAAAAAAAAGACAGCGCTTGATCAAAGCGCGCGTTTTAGGGGAAAATCACTGTGATTTTTGTCGTTTTTTGTCCAGGCGTATTCTTGGAGAATTGACATTTATTCCATATGTTAGTATTATGTAAAAGTATTTTTAAGAACGTAAAATTTTATGTTGGCAATTATAAAAACAGGAGGCAAGCAATATCTTGTTCAGCAAGGCAATAAAATTAAAATTGAAAAATTGGCGGGAAAAGAAGGGGATTTGGTGGAATTTTCGGAGGTTTTTCTTTTGGGCGATGAAAAGGATGTCAGGATTGGCAATCCGATCGTAAAGGGCGCCAGTGTGGAGGGAAAAATTTTGAAGCAGGACAAAGGCAGAAAAGTGTGGGGAGTTAAGCACAAAGCCAAAAAAAGATACAAGATAAAATTCGGTCATCGGCAGTTGTTCACGGAAGTGGAGATTACAAAAATAGCGTAATGCGTTTCGCGAAGCCCGTAATTTTGTAAATTTTGAAATCCGGCTTGGAGATTTTTTCAAAGTCGGATTTTTTGTGTTTTTTGCGGTTGAAATTTAAACACCCGGATCGAGATAGCTTTCGTCCGGGTGTGTTTTTTTAATTTTCAATTTTTATGGCAATATACTCCCTCCGGAGATATTCCCACATATGCGGTGAGGCCATAGGGACCGTAACATATCCCATGACATTGTTCTCCGCAGTATTTTTTAATTTCTTTTAGTTCAAAATCATTTGGAAATCCCTTATTTTCAATAAGAAATTCCCGAATCCTTTTTTCTTTTTCTGGAGTGAATTCGGTTGCCATTATTTTCCTCCTTGCCTACACATTCCCTATATACTTTCAGGAAAATATGGGCAATTTTGTTTTTTCAATTTTGGGATTACTGTGAGAAGGGGCGGGAAGTTCATTCTCGCGGATTTTTTTCGTTTTCTTGTTTTCTCCTTCATTTTTTTGGTTTCAAAAAAAATATTTTTTTCATTCATGCTCCTCCTTTTTTTGCATATTTTCGGGAAACTAAAGATATTTCTCACTTTTTTATTTTAAAGAACTGCTCATTATACTAATTCCTTCCTGTTTGTCAATGACTCGGAAAGAGTAATTTCATCGGTGTATTCAATGTCTCCGCCGGCGGAAAGTCCACGTCCAAGTCGGGTAATTTTTACATTTAACGGTTTGATTTTTTGTTTCAGATAAAAAGCGGTGGCGTCTCCCTCGACAGTTGGATTGGTGGCGATAATAACTTCTTGAATCTGTTCTTTTTCAAGGCGGTTCAGAATCTCGTTGATTTTTAGCTTTTCGCTTCCGTTTGCGTCAGTTAAAATCACTCCGCCCAAAACAAAATAAAGTCCGTTATAAACACCTGTTTTTTCAATAGAAATGATATCCAGTGGTTCTTCAACGACACAAATCATATTTTGTTCGCGTTTTTTGTTTTTGCAAATCTCGCAAAACTCGCCCTCGGCGATATTAAAACACATTTGGCATAATTTCAGATTCTTCATTTCTCTGAGGTTTTCCGCGAAATCGTCAAGTTTTTCTTTTTCCTGTTTGAAAAGATGCAAAACAAGCCGTTCGGCCATTTTAGGGCCGACGGAAGGCAGAGAAGAAAAATTTTTTATGAGTTTTTGAAATGGTTTGGGGTACATTTTTTTGCGCGCGTTATTTTTTTGTCGGCTGTTTTTTTGATTAAACTCGGATGATTTTTTCGCGGTACCGCGCGATTTTCGCGAGATCAAACTTTTCCGTATTAATTTTTTAAACACGTTGTCGTGTTGTTTTACGATTTGGCTTTTATTCAGTACGCGTTCTTTCCAGCGACTTGAAAGTCGTGGAAGATTCTTCAAAATAAAGCGAAACGCGTCCAATGGGTCCGTTCCGGTGTTTGGCGATGTGGACTTCCACTATGTTTTTGTTGGGGGTGTCAGGTTTTACGCGATCTTCGCGGTAAAGAAACAAAACCACGTCAGCGTCCTGTTCAATAGATCCGGATTCGCGAAGATCGGAAAGTTTTGGAATTTGATCCGGGCGTGATTCTACCGCGCGCGACAATTGAGAAAGAGCCAAAACAGGAATGTTGAGTTCTTTGGCCAGATTTTTGAGGCCGCGCGATATTTCAGAAATTTCCTGCACACGGTTTTCATTGGAGCGCCCTTCCATCAGTTGCAGATAATCAATAATTATCAGTCCCAGTTTATGTTCCGCTTGAAGACGGCGGGCGACAGTTCTCATTTCTATGATATTGGCGGTGGCCGTGTCGTCAATAAAAATCGGAGCTTCGCTTAAAATTCCCATCGCCTCTCCGATTTTTTGAAAATCATCGCTTTTCAGTTTTCCGGTGCGCAATCTCCAAAGGTCAACTCCAGCTTGAGCCGCGATTAAACGGTCAACAAGTTGGTCGGAAGACATTTCCAGTGAAAAAATTCCCACCGGAGTTTTTGATTTGACGCTGATGTTTCTGGCAATATCCAGCGCTAGTGTCGTTTTTCCGATGGATGGACGGGCTGCCAGCACAACAAGGTCTGATTTTTGAAGTCCTGCCAGAATATTGTCCAGGTCGTGAAATTCCGTGGGAATGCCGCGGAACTTGTTGCCGTCCTTGTGGAGTTCGTCAATGCGGTTAAAAGCCTCTTCCAGGACGGATTTAATCGGAACAAATTCCTGCTTGATGTATTTTTGAGAAACTCCAAAAAGCTTTTGTTCAGCTTCGTCCAGGATTTTTTCCACATCTTCCGATTCGCGGTATCCCATTTCCACGATGGAGCTCGCGGTTTCAATAAGGCGCCGCAAAAGCGCTTTTTTTTGCACAACTTTGGCATAATGCACGATATGCGATGAAGAAGGAACGGAGTTTATGAGTGTCGCCAAATAACCGGCTCCGCCGATTTTTTCCATCTCTTTTTTTTCTTCCAGCTTATTGGAAACGCTCAATATGTCAATCGGTTCGCGCTTTTCATAAAGCTCCAGCATTGTCTGGTAAATAAGATTGTGGTTGTCTTTGTAAAAATCTCCGACTTTCAAAAAATCGGCGATTTTTATGATGCTGTCCTTGTCTATCATCAGGGATCCGAGCACCGAATGTTCGGCTTCAATGTTGTGCGGCGGCACCCGCAAATTTTCGTTTTCTTCATTTTTCATGGTTTTTTCAGTATAGCAAAATCGAGCCGATAAATCAAACCGAATTGTTCAGTGTTTATGAACAGAAAAGTCTTTCAGAATATCTTCAATTTCGCCTAAATTTCCGGCCAGCATGAGTTTTTGTCTGATTTTCGAGGCGTTGGGAAAATTTTTTACGTACCACGCCATGTGTTTTTTTGTTTCAATTATTCCGCGATCTCCCTTGTCTTTCCACGCCAGCCGCGCGTGGCGAAGCATGATTTTTTTAATTTCCGCGAAGACGTATTTTTTTTCCCGCGGACAACTGATGTTTAAGATGGATTTTATTTCTTTAAAAATATGCGGTCTGCCCCATGATCCGCGGGCAATGCCGATTCCGTCCAGCAATGGATATTTTCGCAGGACATCCGCGGCTTTTTGAGGCGTGTCAATCCCGCCATTGACCAAAACAATTCTGTCGGGAATATTTTTTTTAATTTTTTCCGCCAGGTCAAAATTAACCGGTCCGGCAAAACCGCCTTCATACGTCCTTCCGTGAACCATTACCGTACGGAAAGGAAGAGTTTTTATGTTGTTTATGAAATCAATGGCGCTTGTGGATTTTATGCCGGCTCTGATTTTCAGGGAAACCGGCAGACTGGTGTTTTCGCAAACCGCGGAAATTATCCGAAAAGAATTTTTTTTGTCCGCCATCAGCGCCACCCCGCTTTTTTGGCGGAAAATTTTCGGCGCCGGACAGCCAAAATTAATATCAAGACCATCCGGTTTTATTTGCCGCGAAATTAATTTCGCGGCAAAGGCGAAATACTCCGGATTGTTGCCGAAAATTTGAACGACATACGGTCTTTCTTTTCGCTCAAAACGCAAAAGATCCAGCGTCCGGGCGGATTTATGGAAAATAGCGGCGGCGCTGGCCATCTCTGAATAAACGACATCCGCGCCGAAACGCCGGCATATTTGGCGAAAAGCGCTGTCGGTGACGCCGGCCATAGGAGCGAGAGCCAAGATAGGTTTTTTTATTTTTGTCCAAAAATTTTTCATAAAACGCGTGCCGTGTTCAATTTTCCGTTTGTTTCAAGCGACAAACCAGTTTAACATAATTAAAAATCCCCGTTGAGTAAGGATTTTTAATTTCAATCATTATCTTTTTTTACCGCTTACTTTTTCTGATTAAATATTCGTTATCTTTCAAATCTTCAACAATATATCCCATTTCTGCTATTTGGTCGCGCAATTGGTCTGATTTTTGGAAATCTTTTTCATGGCGCGCTATCTTTCTTTTTTCCGCGATTTTTTTCACTTCTTCCGGAATTTCAATCGCCGATGAAGATATTTTTAGTCCGAAAACCTTGTTTATTTTTTTCCACAACGCGAGCAAACCGCCGGCTTCCAGATTGCCGGCGTGGATTAATTTATTTGTTTTGGCGATTAATTCGTATAAAACCGACAAAGCCAAGGGCGTATTAAAATCATCGTTCATCGCGTTTTCAAAACGTTTTTGATATTCGTCCGGAATTGTTTTTTCTCCGGTTGGCGTATGGGGCGAGGCGGTTATTTTTCGCAAATTATCCGCGAAATCCGTAATTTTGCGCAGATTTTCTTTGGCTTGATCCAACGCTTCCCATGTGAAGTTGATTTGGCTCCGATAGTGCCCGGACAGCAACAAAAGGCGCAAATCCATGGGAGAAAATCCTTTGGCTGCTATATCTTCCAGTTTGTAAAAATTACCTTTTGATTTTCCCATTCTTTGACCATCAACCATCAAATGCCGCCCGTGTATCCAGTATTTCACGAACGTTTTTCCGGTAAAGCTTTCCGTCTGGGCTATTTCCGCTTCGTGGTGGGGAAAAATGTTGTCCTCGCCACCCGTATGGATGTCCAGCGTGTCGCCGAGATATTCCGCGCTCATCGCCGAGCATTCAATGTGCCAGCCCGGATAGCCAACAGACCAGGGCGAATCGTATTTCAGCAGATGATCTTTTGGCGCCTTGAGCCAGAGCGCGAAATCCCAGGGATTTTTTTTGTCCGGATGTTTTTCCAGCCGCGCGCCCGTTTTCAAATTCTCCAAAGTGTTGCCGGACAGTTTTCCATAATCCGGAAATCCGGTTATGTCAAAAAAAACATTTCCGTTTTTTTCATAGGCGCAGCCCTTTTTGATAAGCGCGGCGATAATTTTAATCATCTGCGGAATATGGGCGCTGGCGCGCGGAAAATAATGCGCCGGCAAAATATTCATCGCCACTTCCGTTTGGTGGAAATAGTTTTCGTAAAAAAAGGCTATTTGGGCGGGTGTCTTTTTTTCCGCCAGCGCTTTTTTGAGAATTTTGTCTTCGCCGGAATCGGCCTGCGCGATGTCGTCTTCGGTCAGATGCCCGACATCGGTGATGTTTTTTATCAGCCGGACTTCGTATCCCAGATATTCTAGATAGCGCCGCACGATGTCGGATGTAACATACGCCTTGATATTGCCGATGTGAATATAATCATAAACTGTCGGACCGCAGGAATACATTCCGGCTTTGCCGGAATGTATTGGTTTAAATTCTTCCTTTTGTCTGGTTAGGGTATTGTAAATTTTCAGAGCCATTTTTTTAATCTAAATATGGTGATGGTGAAAATAGAGATGATCATCATAATTCCAATATGAATCCAGAAACCGTGCGAATTTTTTCCGAAAGGAATGTCGGCGCTCATCGCCAGAATATTGGAATAAACAGTCATCGGCATCATTACGGCGGAAAAAATCGTTAAAACTTTCATAGTCATATTCAGTTTGTTGGAAAGCAGGGAGTTGTTTGTTTCTTCCAGCGATTCAATCGTTTCCTTGGTGTTTTCCAGACTGTTCCACAGGCGGACATTGGTTCCGATGAGATCCTGATAATACGGCTTGATGTCGTTTGGAACAAAACGCTCGTCTTTTTCAATTATGGATTCCAATACCGAGCGTTGCGGCTTGAGAGTTCGGCGGAAATTGAGAATGTCTCGCTTGACAACCGATATTTCAAAAACCATGTTTTTTTCATTGCCTCTGAATATTTCCTCTTCAATTTTGCTGAGATTGTGGATAATGTGGTCAAGTTTGGGAAAGCAGGACTCAACCAGAATTTGCAAAAGAGAGTATAAAAGATGGGCCGGAGTTTTGTCTATATAAATCATTCTTTTGCCTTCGTTTTTTTCCAGTTTGTCAAAAAAATCGTTCAATTGGAAAATGTGGTTGACGTGTCCGGTTATAAGGTGATTTTTGGTTAATATGATATCCAGCTCTCCCGGATAAGTCGTTCTGATTTTTGCGTCAAAAAGCGGAATGTGGATTGTCAAAAATAGGCATTCCTCGTATTGAGTGGCTTTGGGGCGGATGGTCGGTGTCATGAATTCTTCAATTGCCAGAGGATGAATGTTGAAATTTTCCTGAAGGTACAAAATATCGTCCGCCGATGGGTTTTCAAAGTCAATCCATGTTATTTTTTTGTATTGTATTTTTTTCATTTCATTTTTTGTTGTTTTTTGTTTTAAAATCCTTTATATTTATCATTATACAACCGTTTTCTTTTCTTGACAAAGGAAAAACGGATCAAATTGTTTTTAGGCGCGTTAAAAGTATAATTATGATCATAAAAAAAATTTTTTTGATTCTAATCCGTTTTTACCAAAAAACGCTTTCTTTTGATCACGGATTGCTTTCTTTTTTTGTTTCCAAAAAAATCTGCCGTTTTTATCCCAGTTGTTCGCAATACACTTACGAAGCCATAGAAAAATTCGGAATTTTGAAAGGATGTTGGTTGGGTCTTAAGCGCGTTGCGCGCTGTCATCCTTGGAATCCAGGCGGCTATGACCCTGTGCCGGGGGAGAAAAAATGATGGATTTTTGTTAAAAAGTTATCCACAGAATTGTCCTACATTCTAGCTTGAACTGCAATTTTACCCTCTACAAATACCTCGCAGGGAGTCAAATAGCCAAGTCTTTTTCGTGGGCGATTGTTGATTAAATCGACAGTCAAATCCACGACTTCTTGTGTTAG
>JBBINP010000015.1:0-18158 GCA_037443825.1 Candidatus Moraniibacteriota bacterium | reverse complement strand
AGAAAGATTAAAATCTGGAACAATACATACAACAATCTTGAACACTGCGGTTTAAATGGAAAAACACCAAACGAAATGTTACAATTATTTAAAAATACGGAACCGACAAATGTCTGTGTTTAAAACACAATATGAATGCATTGTTTCGTCGAAAGAAAGCGTTTTCTTTTGGTTTATGTTCAGCAAAATCCCCATTGCTATAAAAAAGGACAGCATGGAACTTCCTCCATAGCTTAAAAACGGCAGAGGTATTCCGGCTACCGGCACAATTCCAATATTCATTCCGATGTTAATGAATATTTGGACGAAAAGCATAACCAAGATCCCCACCGCCAAAAGAAATCCCAAATTATCAGCCGTCCGATCGGCGATTTTCTTGACCCGCCACAACAAAATTAAATATAAAAACAACACAAACAAAGATCCCGTGATTCCCATTTCTTCCGAAACGGCCGCAAAAATAAAATCGGTGTGTTTTTCCGGAAGAAAATTTAGCTGCGATTGAGATCCCTGACCGACTCCTTTGCCTAAAATACCCCCCGATCCGACAGCCACCATGGACTGAATGACGTTGTAACCGGTGCTTTGCGCCTTCAAATTCGGATTGATAAAATTTATAATCCTTTCTTTTTGATAAGGAGCCAGCAAAAACCAGCCAGCAATCAAAAAACAAACTCCCGCCAAAATCAAACTTGCCATCAATTTGCGGCTGACGCCGGAAACAATAATCATTCCCAGCCAAACCAAAACAAGAACCGCGGCGCTTCCAAAATCCGGCTGCCTAAGAACCAAAAAAACAATAATCATAATCAAAACAAAAGACGCAACAACTCTTCCTATTTCTCCTATTTTGGTTTTTTTGCCGACAATGAAACTCGCCATAAAAACAATAATGGCTATTTTTGCGAATTCTACCGGCTGCAAATTGAAAGGTCCGATCCCAATCCAGCCCGCCGTGCCGCGGATAACATCACCCCACAAAAGAACTGTAAACAAAAATAAAATGGAGACAAAGTATACCACACGCGCGTAAAACTGATAGTAGTGATAATCAATAAAAGCGAAAAAAAACATCAATGCCACTCCAATTCCGGCAAAAACGGCTTGTTTCAAAAAAACATTTTTTGAAAATTCCTGGACACCGATTGAAAAACTGTAAAGCGCCAAAAGACCGACGCCTGTCAAAAGAAAAATAACAACGATCAGCGTCCAATCAAAATTGAATAATTTTTTAAACATAAGTAGGCAAACTTTCGTCTAAAATTTCTGGGCGGGAAAATATCTTTTGATGAAGTTGAGCGTATCGTAAACGTCCGCTTCCGCCTCCATTTCAACCGACTGAACTTCGCCCGGAAAACCAAAAGGCCACACGAGACGAAAGTTGCGTTGTTCTCCGGCATTAACGGTGTTCATTTCATTCGTGTTGGCCGCCAGCGGATTCCCGGAAGAATCGCGAAGCACCACGTTTATTTTCACTTTATTGAAATCAAAAACGCTTTCATTGCGTAAAAGACCATAGGCCTCGCCGTAGCCGATGCCGCCGGAAATTAAATCATAACGTTTATTATAAACGTTTAGGCGCAATGTTTCATAACCCTCAAATTCCTGCCAGCGCTCGTTGGTTATTGAAAATTCCGCCGAAACAGGCGTTTCATTCGCTTCCAAATTGCTTTCAATGATATATTTTGTTTCCGCCGGAAGAATAAAACCCCGACCGCTTTTTTCCGCCAAAACATTTCCCTGCCCGCCCTTCAAAACAAAAACGTAGGAAAAAACGGCTGCTCCGTAACGGTTATTGGGATTAAAAACTTTGGCGATAACATCAAATTTGTTTTGTCCGCCATGGACAAAATGTTTTTCACGGACAACAAGATCTTTGGTCTGCGGCTTTTCTTGGCACGCGGCGCACGGACCGCCACAATCAACCTCTGTTTCCCGCTGGTTCTTTTTTCCGTCAAAACAAGTAGGCGCCGGACTCAGCCAGTAATAAAACAGGAGTCCCGCCAAAAAAAACAGCAACAAATAAACAATAATAATTATGATTCTTTTTTTGTTCCGCTCGGATTCTTTCATATTATTCAACAAAACCGCTTCGCGATAAAATTTCAGCGCAAGCTTGTTTTCATTCTTTCATTATAACCAAAATAAAAAAAATAACAACTTCCACGCGGCTGACAATAATAATCCGCCTATATTGACAAACTTTGAGCATACGCGTTAAAATATAATTAGGAGAATCAGCGCGGGAGGGGTGATAACATAGTTCTTTAAAAAATAAAAAATGTCGGGGAGAAAAAATGAAAAAAAATGGAAATGGAAAAAAGATTACCAAGATAAGAGGCAAGGAGTTTAAAATTTTTGAAAAAACTATTAAAACGCTGTCCATGACCGCTCAAGATAATGGCAGTGGCAAAGATAACGGCAACATTCCAATCAGATTGTCTTTAGGCATTGCCGAAAAAGATCCTGTTTTTTTGCCTCCGTATGCCCAATCGCTTCTGGCGATTCATGGAATTGAAAATGACACAGACGACAAGATTATCAACGAAAAGACAATAATTGCCTTTGGCAAAATCAATGACGAAAAACCGACAGGGGCGGCCAGGATTGCCTGTTTCAGAAATCCTGAAGTAATTATAAACAACTTACGAATTTTATAAATAACCCCCCTCCTCTCCTCCAGCGGCAAAATCAAACGCGATTTTGCCGTTTTTTATTTTTCGCCGGCTTTATGTTTTCCTTTTTCTGCCTTATACTAAAACCATGCTTTCTATCGCCACTCCAGTCAAAAATATTTCCCGCGTCACGCCGGCCGCCGCCAAAAAATTGGAGCGGCTCGGTATTTTTACGGCGCGGGATTTTCTTTTTCATTTTCCTTTTCGCTATGAAAATTATTCGCAAACCGTTCCCGCGTCAGAAATCCACGCCGGACAAACAGCCACCGTCGCCGGCACAATAACCGGCGCCAAAACCGTCCGCGCGTGGAAAAGAAAAATGCATATCACTGAAATTACCGTTTCGGATGAAAGCGGATCCGTTCGCGCCGTCTGGTTCAATCAGCCGTATCTTTCGGAACAATTGCAAATCGGCAAAGAAATCCGTTTAAGCGGGAAAGCCCGTTCTTCAGCCGGTTCATCCGCCAATGGAAAAAACGCGCTTTTTAACAACGCCGGTTATAACAAAAGGGAGTCCGCCACAAAGGCGTATTTTTCCAATCCCGCCTGGGAATTTTCCCGCCGCGATCCGACCCACACCGGACGGTTGGTTCCCGTTTATCCGGAAACGGAAGGATTAAGTTCGCGCTGGATCCGCTGGCAAATTAAATTTTTATTCGACGCTCTTTTTAAAATCAAGGGATACCCGGCATCTGTCCGGATGCCGTATGTCCGGACAATTATTCCGGATCCGCTTCCTGAAAATATCCTCGCGGAATTAAATTTGCCGGACCTCGCGACCGCTCTGCTTTATATTCATTTTCCAAAAAACGAAATCCAGCCCGTCATAGCCCGCAAACGCTTCGCTTTTGAAGAAATGCTTCTTGTTCAAATCAAAACGCTTCAGACCAAAAACCAATGGGAAAAAGAAAAATCCGCTTCCATCCCCTTTGACCAAAAACTGATCAAATCCTTCGCGGACAAATTGCCTTTTAAACTGACCGATGCCCAGAGAAAAGCGGCTTTTGAAATTTTAAAAGATCTGGAAAAAGAAAAGCCGATGAACCGCCTGCTGAACGGCGACGTGGGATCGGGAAAAACCATTGTGGCCGCCATCGCCGCCTTGCAGACAGCCGCCGCCGGTTATCAAACGGCTATCATGGCACCGACGGAAGTGCTGGCAAGACAGCACTTCCTGACATTTTCAGATTTTTTAAAAAATTACGGCTTCAGCGTCGCGTTGCTGACAAATTCGTATCGTGAAATAAAAAATTTCCGATTTCCGATTTCCGATTTACAAAAAAAATCAAAGTTGTTGCCCAAAAAAAACAAACCGGTTGCGCGCGACAAATTACTGAGCGAAACCAGGAATGGTAAAATTAATTTATTAATAGGAACTCACGCGTTAATTCAAGAGGATATTAAATTTAAAAACCTGGCGCTTGCGATTGTTGACGAACAGCACCGCTTCGGAGTCGTCCAGCGCGCTCATCTTCAGCAGGAAATTGAAAAAATCAACGACGGTTTGCCGGAAAAAATTCCCCATTTTTTGACAATGACCGCGACGCCTATTCCTAGAACGTTATCGCTGGCATATTTCGGAAACCTGGATTTGTCCATTTTGGACGAAATGCCAAAAAACAGAAAAAAAATAATTACTCGCGCGATTGATCCCGTCCAAAAAGAAAAAGTTTACGACTTTGTCAAAAAACAAATAAGAAACGGCCGCCAGACGTTCATCATTCTGCCCTTCGTGGAAGAATCAAAAATGCTAACCGAAGTCAAAGCGGCCGTTGCCGAACACAGGCGGCTCTCGGAAGAAATATTTTCCGGTTTTAAGTTGGGACTTCTGCACGGCAGACTCAAATCCGCCGAAAAGGAAAAAGTGATGCGCGAATTTAAAAACAAAAAAACCGATATTTTGATCGCCACTCCGGTGGTGGAAGTCGGCATAGACATTCCTAATGCCACCGTTATGATCATTGAAGATGCCGACCGCTTCGGACTTTCACAGCTTCACCAGCTTCGCGGACGCGTCGGACGCGGCGACAGCCAGTCGTATTGTTTTCTTTTCGCCGGCCAACCAACCGAGAACGGCAAGAAACGGCTGCGAACTTTGGTCGAAAACCAGGACGGATTCAAAATCGCCGAAAAAGATCTTGAAATCCGCGGACCGGGAGAGTTTTTGGGAACCCGCCAGTCGGGATTGTCGGATATTGCCATGGAAAATTTAACCAACGCCAAGCTGATCCGAATTTCCAAAGATTACGCCAGAAAAATCCTCGCGTCCGATCCATCGCTAAAAAAACACCTGCTGATCAGAGAAGCGTTGCGAAAATTTGAAAAAAAAGCGCATTTAGAATAAAATATTTATAATGCGTCATTTCGCCATTTAATAATTTTAATAACTTTCTTATGGACTCAAAAATTTTCAAGGCCTACGACATTCGCGGAATTTATCCGGATCAACTGGATGAAGAAGCGGCGCGTTGGATCGGACGCGCGTTTGTTTGCCACACCAAATCAAAAAAAATATCCGTCGGACGCGACATGCGCGAATCTTCCGAAAAATTACAAGATGCTTTCATCAAAGGAGCGACTGAACAAGGAGCAAGCGTCATAAAAATCGGCCTGTCCACAACGCCAATGATTTATTTTTCCTCATGGAATTTGGACGTGGACGCGGCGGCAATAATCACCGCTTCGCATAATCCATCCGAATGGAACGGATTTAAATTCTGCCTGAAAAAAGCGATTCCCGTAGGCGAAGGAAGCGGGATGGAAGAAATAAAAGAACTGGCCATAAGCCGGAACATTCCCGCCGGAGAAACGAAAGGCGCAGTTTCGGAAAACAGCGGATTAAAAGATAAATACGCGGATTACATCGCCGGTTTTTTTCAATCCAGCAAACAAAAAAGAAAAATAGTCATTGATTTCGCCAATGCCATGGGAATTCTGGACAAAGACATTTATGAAAAATTTCCATCCGATATTGAAGCGCTTTTTCTTTATGACGATTTGGACGGAACATTTCCCAATCACGAAGCCAATCCCCTGAAAACCGAAACGCTCGCGGATCTTCAAAAAAAAGTCAAAGAAACCGGAGCGGATCTGGGAATCGCTTATGACGGCGACGCTGATCGCATCGGATTCGTTGATGAATCGGGAGAAATTATTCCTATGGATTATATGATCGCGCTTTTAGCCAAGGAAACGCTCAAAAAAAACCCGGGCGCCGTTGTCCTTATGGATCTTCGCAGTTCCAATGCCGTCAAGGAAGCGATTGAAGAAGCCGGGGGTATTGTGCGCCGCTGCCGAGTGGGACACTCGCTTATCAAAAAACAGATGCGCGAAGAAAACGCCGTTTTTGCCGGAGAGCTTTCGGGGCATTACTTTTTCGAAGAAAATTCCAAGGCGGAGCTTCCAACCCTTGCCGCCGCCATGGTTTTGAATCTCATAAACGAAACGGGGGAGAAATTATCGGAACTCACGGCCGGCCTGAAGAGATATTGCCACAGCGGAGAAATTAATTCTGAAGTAAAAGACAAAGCGGGCGTGATGGAAAAATTAAAAGATATTTACAAAGATGGAAAAATTGATGAACTTGACGGGGTGCGCATTGATTTTCCCGACTGGTGGTTTAATGTCCGGCCATCAAACACCGAACCGGCGCTGCGTTTGAATCTTGAAGCCAAAACAAGGCAGTTGATGGAAGAAAAAAGAGACGAACTCCTGAAATTAATACGCGCGTAATTTTTAATCTTAAAACGGCAGATGATTTTCTGCCGTTTTGAATGTTGATCCGCTGACTAACCAAAAACGCGATAGAGTCTTTGAAGAAGAAAGGGGCTGATTGGGTTTTTCGTTTTATATTTTCTTTTCTTTTTTCCGGCGCGATTTACGCCGATCGCGGTTTCCCTTTCAATTGTTTTCAGCGCTTTTTCCATAACTCTTCTTTTCATAATCCGTCCGTTGCGTCCTGATTTGCGAAAAAAAATAATTTTAAAAAAATCTGCGGATGTTTTTTTCATTAGAAATACCTCCTTTTTCAAAGGACAAAACCGATTTTTTGTTTTACCTCCCTGAATTTATTTTTTGCCAGCGGACGGACTTTTTCCGCGCCGGATTTCAAAATGTCCAAAACTTTTTCATCGGAAATGCCAAAAAAACTTTTCTGAAACGGTCCAAGAAAACCGACCACCGCGTCGGCAAGACCGTCTTTAAATTCAGAGTATCCCTTGCCGGAATATTTTTTCTCAACATCCTTTACCGGTTTTCCCGAAAGCGCGGAATAAATATTGATAAGGTTTTTGAGCGCCGGTTTGTCGTCGCGATAAACAATTTCTTTTCCGGAATCCGTCACGGCTTTCTTGATTTTTCGACGCACGTCTTCTTCGGCATCAGTCAGCAATATGTAATTATATTCGGAAGCCGCCGATTTATCCATCTTGCGAGCCGGATCGTCCAGTCCCATTATTCTCATCCCTTCTTTGAGCACGTACGCCTCGGGAACAACAAAAGCATCTCCAAATCTCCGATTGAAACGCCTCGCCAAAGTTCTCGCGATTTCAATGTGCTGCAATTGATCTTCGCCGACTGGCACAATATTGGCGTCATAGAGCAGGATGTCAGCCGCCATAAGAACCGGATAATCAAACAATCCGACGCTCGCATTTTCCCGCCCGCCTTTTTGGCTCTTATCTTTAAATTGAGTCATTCTTTCCATTTCAGAAACTTTCGCAATGGTGTTTAGTATCCAGACCAATTCCGAATGTTCCGGAACATGGGATTGAATAAAGATAATTGATTTTTGAGGATCTATTCCGCAGGCAAGATAAGTTTTTGCGATCTCAATGATTCTTTTTTTCAGCGTTTCCGGATCTTGGGGAACGGTAATGGCATGAAGGTCCACCACGCAAAAAATTGATTCGTAATCATCCTGAAGCTTCACCCAGTTTTTGACCGCGCCTATGTAATTACCGATATGCATTCCTCCGCTCGGCTTCACGCCGGAAAAGATGCGCCTGTTCATAAAATAAATTTAACGATTTAATCTCGCGGCCCAGTTGAACGGGTAAAAATAATCCCGCCAGGATTTGTCCGTCGATTTATATTCATTATCAAAGACGAAATGATCAGCCAAAGCTTCGCGCGCTCTTAATAATTCTTTCAATCGTTTGATATTTTTTTTGTCGCTGATGGTCAAATCCAGAAGCTCCAGCGCCCGCTCAAAAGCCATATGGGAATATTGCGGATTATTTTTTTCTTTCCAAAGAATGGTTCTTTCAACTTCCGAACCGATATTGGCCATCTGCTCGAAAAAAGCCAGTTTGAACCAGCGCTCGGATGTCATATGTTTTGGCTGCGTGGCTATCATTTTATGACTAAGCTGTTAACAATGTTAATAATTTTGTTTCTAATTTCTTCATTTTCAACTCCGCGGCTTTTGTTTCCCTGCGAAGGACGAAGATTTATCATAGAATCAAATTCAATCCAGTTCTCATCTTTAATTTCCGGATAAATATTGATACCCCAAAGATTTTTTTGTTCCGATCCGCTCTCAATGAGCAGCTGTTCTTCGTCAGCATGCAATCCTGCGTCAACCGCCATAATTTTCTTTTCAATATCCACTACGGCCTTAACTAAATTGCCAAACATCCCCGGCGCCATCCGGCGCAATTCCTCAATATTAATGCCGTCTTTGATGATTTTCATATCATATTTTTTAGCCACTTTGGCGATTTTCCGCTTTTTTCCGGAAATATTTTCATACCGGCAGCAGAAATTAGACAGTTTGGTTTATTGCTCGACAATAATTGAATTTTCGCCGCCGGATATAATCCCATCCTAGCCCAATTTTTTGATTTAGACAATATAGATCGCGTCGCGCGCAACAAAATATGCCGATCTTTTACACTTCAATCACCACCGGCAGCACCATCGGCCGTCTTTGCGTTTTCGCGTACAAAAAAGAACCGACTGACTCGCGAATATTGTTTTTCACGTAATCCCAGTTAATCATTGAATCCGGCGAAGTTTTTTCCTGAATGATTTTTTCCACCACGCGTTTGGTCGCGTTCACCAGGTCAAAATTTTCTTTGACATAAATGAATCCGCGCGAGGTTATTTGCGGAGTGCCTACGATTTTTTTGGTTTTGCCGTCAATAATCACCACAATCGTAAACATTCCGTCTTTGGCCAATACCTGCCGGTCGCGAAGCACCACTTCCCCGACATCCCCCACTCCCAGTCCGTCCACCATCACGTGGTTGGTAGCCGCCTTTTCACTGAGAAAACGTCCGTGTCCGCGATAGTCAAACTCAATTATTCTCCCATTTTCGCCGACCAGCACCTGTTCCGGTTTCATGCCGGTCGCGATGCCAAGTTCTTCATGAAGTTTCAGCATAAAATAAGTTCCATGCAGGGGAATAAGATATTTCGGCTTAATCAAATTGATCATCATTTTAAGATCTTCCTGGCGCGCGTGGCCGCCGGCATGCACGTCCATCATATGATAATGGATAACTTTCGCGCCTTTCCGGTACAAATCGTCTTTGACGCCCTGCACCGTTCTTTCATTGCCGGGAATCACAGAGGAAGAAAAAACAACCGTGTCTCCCGGATGAATTTTCACCGAACGATGTTCATTGTTTACAATGCGCATCAAAACAGCGTTGGATTCGCCCTGGGCGCCGGTGCACAAAACGACTATTTTGTTATCGGGATATTCGTTGATTTTATTTATGGGAATCAGCGTGCCTTTTTTCATTCGCAAATATCCCAGTTTTTTGGCAATTTCCACGTTAGTCCTCATTGAATAACCGTCCACCGCCACTCGGCGGCCGTGCTTTTCGGCCATCTCAATCACCGTCTGAATGCGGCTTATCAAAGCGGCAAAGGTCGCCACAATCACCCGTCCGGATGCGTGTTCAATTATGCCGCCCAGCGTTTTTCCGATACTGCCTTCGGAAATGGAATATCCTTCCGTCTGGCTGTCCGTGCTGTCGGACATCAAAGCCAGAATCCCCTGCGAACCGATCATGGCGATTCGCGCAATGTCCGCCGGCGCGTCGCAAACCGGAGAATGATCAAATTTAAAATCACCCGTATGGACAATTCGTCCAACCGGCGTGTTAATGGAAATCCCAACCGCGTCGGGAATGGTATGATTGACATGAAAAAATTCCACCTCAAAAACTCCCAGCCGCAATTTATCGTCTTTCTTGATTGATTTGACGGTTATCGGCTGCCGATCATTGAAATCATCCTGGCGTTTCATTATGATTCCGCGCGTAAGTTCCGTCGCGTAGACAACCGGATTGCCTAAAATAGGCACCAGATGAGGAACCGCTCCGATGTGATCGTAATGCCCGTGAGTGATAATAACTCCGCGGATGTTTTTTTCCTTGCCGCGAAGATACGTGACATCCGGAATGATATAGTCCACTCCCGGCTGGTCCACGTCCGGAAACTGAAGCCCCATATCCACGATGATAATATCCTGCCCGTATTCAAAAACGGTCATATTGCGGCCGATTTCTTCCAATCCCCCGAGCGGAATAATGCGCAAATTCATCGCGTCGCGGGGAATAATTTTTACTTTGTCAGCCGTCAAACCGGGATTGTTTTTCAAAAACAATTTCGTTTCCCGAACGCCCGCCGGCCTGGCGCTTTGTCTTTTTCTCAACATAAGATGTTTGTTTTGATCTAATGATTAAAGAAGAAAATAAAAAAAAATTAATACGAAAAAAATGTTTTCAATTTTCGCGGCCCGCCTCCGGCAAGAATAAAAAATTCATCCGCCTGACGCGCGGTGGGCGTGAAGAGACTTGAACTCTTAAGGATAAAATCCATACGCTCCTGAAGCGTACGCGTATACCAATTCCGCCACACGCCCGCGAAAAATGCCGTCAAACCCATCCTGACCCAAGGCAATCAAAAAATAACAAGAAAGGCAAAAAAGTCAAAAAAATCGCAACAAGCCGGAGCAAGCCGCGAAAATACCTGCTTCAAAAACTTAAAAAACAGAATAAAAAAACACTCCGAAAATATAAAAGAAAGAATAGAAGGTTTTCAGGTTGCTTTAATTATAACAAAAAGCCGGCAATTAGTCAAACGCAAAATCAGGCGCGGCTGTAGATGTCTTCATAGCGGATAATATCGTCTTCTTCAAAATAACTTCCCGTCTGCACTTCAATAATCTCCAGATTGATTTTGCCCGGATTTTCCAGACGATGTCTGGTGATTGTCGGAATAAAAGTGCTTTCGTTTTCACGCAATAATATTTCTTTTTCGCCCAAAACAATTTTAGCCACACCTTTTATCACCACCCAGTGCTCCACGCGGTGATAGTGGGATTGCAAGCTCAGTTTCGCGCCGGGATAAACGGTGATTTTTTTCACCTTATGCGCCGGATTGTCAATCAAAACTTCGTATTTTCCCCAGGGGCGATGAACCACTAGATTGTGTTCAAGCTCTTTCAGGTTTTGTTCTTTCAGATATTCGGTGATTTTTTTCACGTCTTCCCCGCGTCCGCGTTTTTGGACCAGAATGCTATCGGCGGATTCAATGACATTAATGTCTTCCACGCCGAGAGCCGCCATAAACTTTCCGGTTTCGCTGTGCATGAAAATATTTTTTGAGTCAAAGCTCGCGTATTTCGGATTCTTGTCCTGAAGCGCCAATTCCGCCAAACTGTCAAAAGATCCGATATCATTCCATCCGAATTCCCCTTCAAAAACAATGGCGTTTTTGGATTTTTCCGAAATCGCGTAATCAACGGAGATGGAAGGCAAAGTTTCAAAATTTTCCAAAAATTTTTCCATCGGCTGTTTCATAAATTCATAGATTTCCGGACTGTGCTCTCTGAGCTCGCGAATAAAAGTGCGGGAAGAAAAAATATACATTCCCGAATTCCAGGCGTATTCTCCGGAAGCCAGGTATTTTTCCGCCGTCGCTCTGTCGGGTTTTTCCTTAAATTCCAGAACCTGAAAAAAACCGTCCATGATTTTTCCTTTGCGAATATAGCCATATCCGATTTCGGCTTTGGTTGGCGTAATGCCGATGGTGCCAATGTGTCCGTTCGTTTTCGCCGCGGATTCTTTGATCAAGGCGAGATATTTTTCACGGTTGCCGATATAATGGTCAGCTGGTAAAAAAATAATCTGGGAATCCAAATCGGCTTTGACAACTTCCGCGATGTGTTTTACGGCATAAGTTATGGCCGGTGCCGTGTTGCGGCTCGCCGGCTCCGTCAAAATCTGATTTTCGGGAAAATGCTTTTCCAATTCGCGAATTTGATTGAGAACATTAAAAAAATTGTCTTTTCCAGTGATGAAAAAAATGCTTTCCTTCGGCATGATTTCGCGCATGCGCAAATAGGTCTCCTGCAAAAGCGACTTGTCGGAATAGAGGGTTAAAAATTGTTTGGGAAAGTTTTTTCGGGAAAGCGGCCAAAGCCGCGTTCCGGAACCTCCGCAGAGAATGACTGAATGCATAAATTTTACATCTGTTTTACGACCCGCCTGGCAATTTATTCCGGGTTTGTGATATTATCACGCTTTACTGACAACGTCAATATGATAACGTATGATACTTTTCTGTCAAGAGCGCGTGTCAGGCATCCGAAGATGCCGGATATTTTGCCGCCGTTCTTTTGAGTGGCGCAAGTTCTATTCAACTTTCTATAAAAAATAAAACAACAAAGGTTCAGGCCCGAAAAATAAAGACCTGAACCTTTTTAAGAATTCAGATTTATCAGACAATCAATTTCCGCTTCTTATTTTTCATCCGTGACGCTTTCTCTGATTTTCCTGAGAATCAGCGCCGCCTCATCTTTGCCTCCCAGACCGAATGAAAGACCCAATGCCAATGCCAAAGCCGCCACAATACCCGTAAAAATAGTGTTGATAAGCGAAGCGGCTATTCCCAGCTGGATAAAAGCGGCCAAAAAACCGAAAACAATGATTGACCACTTAGAAATAATAGCCAGCAGCGAAGCGCTCATTATGCCGGCGACTTTCGTGCTTTCGCGAACAACATGATGCGCGAAATTTCCCACCAAAAAAGCGATGGAAAGGATGATGGTCGCCACTACGATATTGGGAATATACAGAATGATACGATCCAGAAAAGCGGTAACCTGCGAAAGACCGAGAATATCGGTAGCCGCCATCAAAAACACCAGCACCAAAAACCATTTCACCAATTCTCCAAAAAAACGCGAAACGCTGATTTGAAAACCGGCCATTTTGAATCTTTCGCCGAGCTTCATTTTTTCCACCGCCTGATCAACGCGCAAGACGCGGATAATTTTTTCCGCCGTCTTGCCCAACGCCACCGCCGCGATTATTCCGAACAAAATAACAATCAACGCTCCCAAAAATGACGGCAAAAAAACGATAAAACGATCCCAAAGCTGCAACAGTGAAAAAGTGACAGCTTCTCCCCAGTTTTGTACCGGATTCATATTTCACCTCCTGTCTAATTTATATTGTTAAACATTAACAATAACAGCTAAAAATAAACAATAATATTAAACTTTCAGGCATTCTCTGAATTCCTTATAAATTTTTTCCAGATCCTCAAACGGCGGAACGCCGTCAGCCGCCAACACTCTCATTTTTAAAGCGATAATCTCCTCTTCCTGCCGTTCAAGCGTCCAGCGTTCTTTTTCCGCTTGGCTGAAAAGTTGGTAAACATCGCGCACATAGCCGATAAAAATCAGACAATCCGGACAATCGGAGTATTTGCGGCTTAATTTTTCAGCGACTTCGGCGACTTTGGTTATTTTCGCGCAGGTGTTCCTGAAATCTTCATAAATCCTGTTGAATACCGCCTGATCGATTCCGGAAGCGGATGACATGGCGTAAATATCAATTTCAATCAGTTTTTCTTTCAAAAAGCCGCCGGAAAAATTTTCAGCTTTTGCCCGCAAAAATATTTTTTCCATCGCTCCGAGATAATCAATAAAATCGTCTATTCCTTCATATCTTCCGTATTCTTTCTTTAATTTTTTGGTCACGCATTCCACGCTTTCGGAGCGTTCGCGGCTTTTTTCATTTGATTCCCGGCGAATTCCGGACAAAGCATTTTCAAAAACATTCATATTTTTGGCGCGAAAAAGACGGATTATAACTCTTTAGCGGGACGGCTGATTGGAATTAACATCGCCGGCGTTTTCAATAATATTGACGTTCAGAACTCCTTGCCGGACGTTTTCAATCATTTTTTCCACCTGTTCCCTGGTTTCCTTATTTTCCGCGGGAATAAGATTCAGAACGCGCTCGTATTCTCCGATGGCCTTGTCTTTTTCATTCATCTTTTCATAAAGAAGACCGAGATAGAAGATCGCGTTAATTTCTTTTTCGTTGGCTTCCAGTATTTTTTTGTAGAGAAATTCGGCGGTTTTCAGATCGTCGCTTTGTCCGCGCAAGGTATAAACGCGTCCGAGATTGAAAGCGTAGTTGATGTTTTGCCTGTCATGCATAAGCGCCGCGTTGAGATTTTCAATGGCTTTGTCCTTGTCCCCAAGCGCTTCATTGGCCAACGCCAGATGGAAATAACCCAGAGCAAAGTTATTTTTCTTTTCAACCGCTTTTTCAAAATACGCTTTGGATTCCTGAAGAAATTCTTTCTTTTTGTTTTCATCTTTCTCCACAACGGCGATTGTCGCTTTCAACTGACCGAGTTTTACGAAAAACAAAGGGTTATGCGGTTCCAGTTCCCGCGCCCGATTATATTGCTCTTCCGCCAAAGACAATGTGTTGGGAACATACAAAGCCGAGTTTTCATAAACCTGCGCCAGCGACTCAACCGCGCCGATATCTTTCTTCATTATATCGCGGCTTTTGACGGAAAGAGAAATAGCGTTGTTTAGATGCGAACTGATAAGAGAAGCGTTTCTTTCTTTTTCCCCTTTCAACGCCTCATTGTTGGCCAAAATCAAATAGTTTTGCGCCAACTGATTGAAATATCTGGACTCGCGATTGTTGAGATCTATAGCTTTGATCACTTTCCGGACGGAATCATCGTTCGCCTGCGATTGCCTGAGCGCCGAACCGGAATACATATCGGCCACGTAAACCTTGCCGAGAAACACGAAAAAGAATATCACCACCGCGCTGATCACCATAAACACGAAAGCGAAAGCCAAGGCGTATTTGGGAGACGATTTCAGAGAAAGTTCCAGGTATTTTTCCTGGGCGCTGCTTTCCCGCAAAACAGCGGCGAAAGCGACAATGGACAAAAGCGTTCCCAGCGTGAGAATGGGACCTTCCAGACGCAACACGAAAGAATTGATCAAAAACACGACGACGGCGCAAACCAGCCCCAGCGAATAAACCTTGTCTTTTTCTTTATCGCGCGCGAGAAAATAGCCAGCGATGCTTATGAACAAAAGCAGAAGAAGAATCAGGAAAAATGTTCCCGCCGCTCCGATAGTCGGCAATGATTCTCCAATAACGCCGGTTCCCTGAAAAAAACGCAAATTATACAGCGCGTTATCGTTGAAATTTTGCGGACGATGAAGGGAAAAATTATAAACATAAGTGGCCGGACCGGATCCGAAAAAGAAATTTTCCTTCAATCCGCCCTTAGCGATGGCGGCTGTCATGGAATAATTAAGATTCACTTCCACCGGCAGATTTATTTTCGCGACATTGATTCCGCGTCCAACCATAAAAAGCGCCATTACAACCACAAAAGCCGCGATGGGAAGCCATGACCAGGAATAAATTTTCGGCTGGACAATCCGCGAAAGAATAAACACCAAAAAGAGAACGATGCCGGCCAAAATGGCGATCCAGCCCTCAAAAAGAATGTAGGAATAAAGAACCGTCATCAGAAAAAAATTCAAAGCGATGGTAACCAGCAAAAATCCCGCACTTGCTATTTGGAAAATTTTGTTCCCGCCGGCGGATTCCCCGGCTTTAAAAACCATGGCGATCAAAAGCGGAATCATCAGGGAAACAAAAACCATAAGAGCCGAAAAAGAACCGAAAACATTCACCGGCGCCAGCGCCATCAATGCCTGCGGCAAAAACTTTACGCCAAATACAGCCAGAACCACCCAGGCGCTGACGATAAAATTGGAAACGGCCAAAGCGCCCAAAAGCCATTTGGCTCTTTGCAAAGTAAAATTACTGACGATAAGATAATAAGCGACAGCCAGCGCGATAACATTGATAAGTCCCCGTGAAGGATCTCCGAAAAATCCCCAGAAACTGTGCCAGCGGTCAATGGAAAGAATAGTTGAAACAACATAGACGGCGATAAATCCGGCAATCGGAATGTCCAGCGGCGTCTTTCTGATTTTCATTTCGCCAACCAGAACGCTTTTGGTCGCCCAGCCAATCATGGCAAGAAGCAGCCAAAAATAAAAATAGACTTGTTTTTCAAAGGCGATTCCCTGCGCCGCCAATCCCGTGAAAAACAGCGGGATGCCCAAAAAAATCATTCCGAGTCCGATGGTTATCAGCCAGTCGCAAAAACGCGCCGTAATCCCAAAGTTCCGCGTTTCATCCACGTCTTTTGTTTCCGCCGCGGACGCTGATTTTTGGAAACGCGCCCCCGGAACAAAACTGAATTTTTTTTCTTCCATAACACTTTTTCTTTAATAAAAAAATAATTAAAAACTCTGCTGTTTATTATACACCGAACGCGAAAAAATGAAAAGCGGGGGGTGTAGATATCTTAATTTTGACTCCGCTTGTTATTTTTCTTCCACCATTATCCAGTCAAACTTCGCGTCTTCGGGAACAGGATTTTTGGTTTCCACCCTGAAGCCGGCGCCCGGCAGAATCTGAGTCACCGCCAGCGGCTGGTCCAGAATATTTTTGGCCGTCACGAAAACGCGGGAGCCGGCTTTGACCGCCGTTGTTTCAATCATCACGCTTTTTCCGTCGCTTCCGGTCGCGTCGTCTTTTCCGTCGCCGTCGACATCTGTTTTGACGGAAGCGATAATCCCCTCTCCGATCGTCTTTTTGGCCTCGTCGGAAACATTGATGATCAACGCGCCCGTTTCAGTCGTTTCGGCGCTGAATTTTCCCAAAACACTCACATCCCCCGCCTCGGCCACTCTTTCAATTCCCAGAACCTGTTTCAAGAATTCAATTTCCTCCGTGTTGAGGTCAATCCGCGCCGCGTCAATCGGCGTCGCGATTTGATTTTTCAATTCCGCTATTTGACGCTGCAGTTCCAGCGCCAGAGATTCCAGGTTTGAAAATCTTGATTCGTTGCCGGCTATTTTCAGTTCATTGCCGGCAATTCGCGCGTCCAGCGAAACCAAAGACGCTTCCACGACGCCCAGTTGCGCGTCCACCGAGTTTTGCAGTTCGGAAAGCGTGGCGATGTTTTGGTTTGTTTTCAGTTTCAAATCCGATGTTTCCGTCTGGAAATAATCAACCCGATTATTGATGTTTGTTATTTTCTTGTCCGCCTCCTGAATGCCCAGAATCATATAGCCCAAGGTGTTGACCGGATTGACTATTTTGCCGCCGTAGTGCATGGCCCACGGCGCTTCGTCCGCCATGACGCCGACGTAATTGGTTGAGCTGTCTCCGGTTCCCATTCCGGTTTTGTATTTGAAATGATAGACGCCGGTTCCCAAGATGGCGTTCAGAGCTTCTTCCGATGACGCCGGTCCGAAAACATTTTTGATTTCCCGCGAAGATCCGGGGGCCGCCCAGGAAGTTACTCCCGATCCGTTGGTGGTCAGCTGTTCTCCACTGGCTCCCGCGCCACCCGGCAAGGTCATTGTCCAGTTTCCCGCGGTCGCGGCCGCATTGACGGTTAATCTGCCAATAGTGCTTCCGGCGAATCTCATCACGCCGGCGACGCTTCCGGGTGTTCCAAGATCAAGCAAAGCACCTGGACTTGACGTTCCGATGCCGACATTTCCTGTAGGAGAGTTAAAGACAAACATTGCTGTGGACGGTATTCCTCTGGCGGAGAAATTTCCGGTGACTCTAATGCCGCGCGCCACTTGCAATCCGCCTCTTACGTCCAGATCGTTTCCGATTTCGGCGTTGCTTCTCGTGGCCAGTGTTCCCGTTTCTATGCCTCCGGTTTCCAACTGCTGGATGTATGCTCCGCCGACGTCAAAAACTTGGAGAGTGCTGGAATTATAATTTACTACATAAGCGTAGCGGCCTTGGACGTAGACGGAGGATGGACCTGTTCCCGTCGCGACCCATCCGACCGAAGAAGGAGAAGCCGGATTGGAGACGTCAAAAATTCGAAGAGTGTTGGAACTATTATTTGCTACATAAGCGTAGCGGCCTTGGACGTAGACGGAGTATGGATTTGATCCCGTCGCGACTGAGCCGGCAAAAGAAGGAGAAACCGGATTGGAGACGTCAAAAATTTGGAGAGTGTTGGAACTATAATTTACTACATAAGCGTAGCGGCCTTGGACGTAGACGGAGTATGGATTTGATCTCGTCGCGACTGAGCCGACGGAAGTTGGAGAAGCCGGATTGGAGACATCAAAAATTTGGAGAGTGC
>JBBINP010000014.1:0-18169 GCA_037443825.1 Candidatus Moraniibacteriota bacterium | reverse complement strand
TGATTTTTTCAGGGTTGAGTCCGTCGTTTTTTATTTTGAGGGAAGCCGAGACGGAAGCGCCGGGAGCGGTTTTGAGGTTGATGGGGACGGGAGAGGTGGTGAGGCGCAGATCGGAAGCGGGGGTTTGGGCGGAGGCGGGAAAAATCATCAAAAAAAACAATCCGCAGACAACTTTGAAAAATGTTTTTTTATTTTTCATAATGGAATGGACGAAACGCGTGAAAAAAATTATTTCAAATATCGGCGCTGATTTTTTCCTGAAGCGCGAACATTTTTTCGCCATGGCGAAAACCCAACAAATGCAAAATGCCATGCGCGAAAGTTTTTGCCAGCTCGCGGCGCAAAATCAGTTTTTCTTTCCGGGCGTATTTCCTGATTTCATCATAACACAAAACCAGCTCCCCGAGAAATATCTCTTTTTTTTCTTTTTCCTTCATCCGTCCGATTCCGACGTTTTCCGCGAAAGACAAAACATCCGTCGCCGAGTTTTGGCGACGGTGCTGGAGGTTGAGTTTTTTCATTTCTTTTCCGGAAACCAACGCCGCGCTGATAAGGATTTTTTTCTCCCTCAAAAAAGCGCGGCCTGAAATTTCCAATGTTCTCCGCGCGACCATTTCTAGAAAAGAATTTTTCACGGGACTCCCGTCTAGGTTGTTGATTTCCAGTCGCATTTTCATGAAATAATTTTACTTCATTGGGAAAAAAATTCAACTTTTTCCACCACACCCGTCTGTGAATAACCTCCGCTTGTTCTCCCTGTTCATTTGTTGTGTGTGTGATTTCAGATCCGAAAAAAACAAAAACAGCCGGCCGAAACGCTTCCGGTTTTTTTTGTTTGCTTTTTTCTTTTTTTGCTGATATACTGATGTCAAAAGAAAAATTTAAATTCCCAGAGCCGGGCGATTATGGAACTCAAAAATTACAACGTTTATTTTTTCATTATTCTGCTCGTCGGAATCAGCGCGCTTGTTTTTCTGATTTTCAAGCCGTTTTTGGTTGCCATCGCCATCGCGACCATTTTGGCGGTGGCCTTTCAACGCCCGTACAGATTTTTTCTGAAAATCACGCGCGAACGCAAAGCGCTGAGTTCAATTCTCGCTTCTCTTCTGGTCATTCTGACCGTTTTGGTTCCCGCCACCTTCATTCTCGCTCTGGTCGCGGGCGAAATCAAAGATCTCATCGCCCTGGCGGAAAATTCTTCCGGCGGAGAAAATTTTTTCGTCCATTACCTCAAACCTTTTTTGGATCGCCTGGAAGATTCTTCTCTGTCTCGGATGTTTGAATCCCAGGCAACCGCCGGCCAGAAAGAATTTCTTGATTTTACCAAAAACCTCGGTTCATTTTTCCTGTCCGCCACGCAGGCCGTCTATCACAGCGTCACGAGTTTCATTTTTCTGGCTTTTATCGTTTTTTTCACTCTTTTCTTTTTTTTCATTGAAGGCGAAAATTTCCTGAAAAAGATGCGCTATCTGATTCCTTTGCGCGACAACCACGAAAAAATGCTTTTTGAAAAATTTTCTTCCATTGTCCGCGCCACACTCAAAGGCGCGCTGGTCATCGGACTTATTCAGGGAGCCATCGGCGGAATCGTCTTTTTTATCGCCGGAATTGAATCCCCCTTGATCTGGTCCGTGATTATGGCGGTTTTTTCCCTGGTGCCGATGGTGGGCGCCAGTTTAATCTGGTTTCCCGCCGGCGCGATTATGCTTTTCCTGGGAAATTTCTGGCAAGGAATTTTCATTCTGGCAGCCGGTTTCGGAATTATTTCCACCATAGACAATTTCCTGCGCCCGAAACTGGTCGGGCGCGACACGCAGATGCATCCTCTTTTGGTGTTTTTTTCCACATTGGGAGGCATCTCCCTTTTCGGATTTATGGGTTTTGTCATCGGTCCGGTGATAATGGCGCTTTTCCTCACTCTTTGGGAAATATATTCGCTGGAATTCAAAAACCAGCTGAAAGAATACAATCAATAGCTTCCGCCGTTTCTTTTTTTGAATTCGGCGCGGCGCGCCTGTTTTTCGTCCATTCCGAAATGATGGGCGATTTCGTGCCAGACCGTGTCTTTTACGATTTCTTTGGCTTCTTCCGCGTCGCGGGCGACCGCTTCAACCGATTTTTGAAAAATAGTTATTTTGTCCGGCAACGTGAAAGTGTAGCTGTTCCCGCGAAGAATCCGCGGCACGCCTTCATACAGCCCGAACAAAGCAGAACCGGCGCGCAATTTCAATTTCCTTCTTTGCTCGGGCGTCGGCTCTTTTTCAATCACAATCGCCACATTGTCCAATTCGTCCAAAAATTTTTTCGGAACGGACATTATTCCCGCCCGGACGATTTCTTCAAATTTTTTGCGTCTTAATTTGAACATAAAAAGAATCGCGCCTCTCCGCGGAGCATAATTTTTCTTTCCTTATTTTATTCGCGATTACCGCAATTCATCCTTCACGATTTTTTTCGCCAGATTGCCGTCAATCTGGCCGCGAAGGCGGCCCATCACCAGTCCCATTATTTTTCCCGTTTCCGATTTGGAAGAAACGCCGGACCGGGCGATAATTTCTTTTATGATTTCCCGCGCTTCGTTTTCGCCGAGCTGGGCCGGCAAATAGGAAAGCAGTATGGCCAGTTCTTTTTTTTCTTTGTCCGCCAAATCAGCCCGTCCGCCGGCTTCGTATTGCTCAATGCTGTCGCGCCTCTGTTTGACGGAACGCGCGATCACTTCCATAATTTCGGAGTCCGCCAGTCCGGTTTCGCGCTTTTTCTTTTCAATCTCCACGTTTCTGACGGCGCTGTCCAAAAAACGCAAAGTGTCCCGCTTGAGCGTGTCGCCCGCTTTCATGGCCTCTTTGAGATCGGACAAAATTTTTTCTTTGAGTGTCATAAAATTGATCGGATTAAACAATCGGATTCGCGCGGAATGCTTTCGTATTCCGCTTTTTTTCAGCGCTATTCCCCCATTTTACGCTTGATGTCGCGCAGAGTGTCTTCGTCAAATTTCCCGAGTTTTTTGAATTTGTCGATTTCTTTGCGGATCTTGACTTTATACAACGCTTCCAGGCGCTTTTCTCTTTTGCTTTTTCCTTCCTGCCAAAAACGGATTCTGCGCGCGCGCATCAAAACGCCGCTCTGCTGAACGCGGCGGGAAAATCTCCGGATCAAACTTTCCGGCGTTTCTCTTTCTTTTTTCCTGACTTCAATCATAAAAAACCTCCTTTCATTTCAAATTAAAATTTCCTGTTTTGCAAAATTTTGCCCGCGAAACTCCCGCGGATGCCGGCATACGGAATTTCAAAATCAAACCGGTCCTATTTCTTCGCGCAATTTCACCCCTCCGATAAGATGCAGATGAATATGCGGAATTTCCTGCCCTCCGTCCCGTCCGACCCGAAAAAGAAGCTTGTATCCTCCTTCGGAGATTCGCATTTCGCGCGCCAGTTTTTTGGCGGCCAAAATCAAACGTCCGGCCAGAAATTCATCCGTTTCGGAAAAATTATTGACGCTTTCAATGTGTCTTTTGGTAATCAGCAAAATATGCGCCGGCGCCAAAGGATGGATGTCTTTAAAAGCGATTATTTTTTCGTCTTCAAAGACTATTTCCGCCGGAATTTCTTTTTTCGCTATTTTGCAAAATACGCATTCCATTTTTTTATTGTTCTATTTTGGAAACTATCACGTCGTTTTTTAATATTTTTTTCACTCTTTCCGCCAACTTGCCGTTGATTACCGTTTCCTGCGTGCCGCTTATCATATTCTTAAGAATAACAGTCCCGTCCAACGCTTCTTTCTGCCCGAGGATAAGAGTGATTTCCGCGCCCAGCCGATCGGCGGAACGCAATTGCGATTTCAGACTGCCGCGCCCGAAACTTTCCGCCACCAGAATTCCGTTTTTTTCCAGCTCGGAAAATAATCTCAGACTTTTCCGCTTGGCCAATTCTCCGAGTTGCGCCAAAAAAACGCGCGGTTTCGGTTCGCAATACGGCTTGGCGTTGCTTTTTTTCATTTCCAGCACCAAACGGTCCATGCCGAAAGCGAAACCGATGGCCGGGGTGTATTCTCCGCCCAGCGATTTAATAAGATAATCATAGCGCCCGCCGCCGCCCAAAGAATTTTTCTTTCCTCCCTCGCCTTCGGACCAGATTTCAAACACCGTCCGGTTGTAATAATCCAAGCCACGCACCAGGTTATGGTTGATAACGTACGGCAAATCCAATTCATCCAGATATTCCAGAAGGTCCTTGAAGTGTTTGTGGCACTCCTCGCACAAATGATCAATGGATTGCGGCGCGCTGGCCGAAACTTGCGCGCATTTGTCTTCCTTGCAATCCAGAATGCGAAGCGGATTGGACGCGAGCCGCCATTTGCAATCCTGGCAGAGTTTTTGTTTTCTTGAATCTAGATAACTCACAAGGAGGTTGCGGTAATTTTTGCGGCAGGACGGACAACCGATGCTGTTGACCTGAAACTGCGTATTTTTAAGACCCAGTCCTAAAAGAATTCTGCGCGCCAGCTGAATAATCTGGGCGTCCAAAATCGGATTTTCCTCGCCAAAAATGTCGTAGTTGACCTGAAAATGCTCGCGATAACGTCCTTCCTGCGGACGGTCGTAGCGATAAACCGGACCGGTGGAAAAAAGCTTGACGGGTTTTGGCAAAACATTCATCCCGTGCTGAATATATGACCGCGCCATGCCGGCGGTAAATTCCGGCCGGAGCGCCACGCGGTCGCCGCCCTTGGTGGTAAAAACATACATTTCTTTTTCCACGATATCCGTTCCTTCTCCGATGGACCTTTTGAAAATGTCGGCATATTCAACCAGGGGAAGATCAATGCGGCGAAAACCGAAATCATGCGCCATGCGCGAAGAAACACGGCGCACCTGATTCCAATAAGACTGATCTTCCGGCAAAATATCCCTCATTCCCCGGATTGCCTGAAGAAGCAACGGCGCTTTGGAAATTTCTTTTTTTTCAGTTTTTTTTACGGCGATTTTTTTGCGCATCCCCGCCGTTTTCTTTTTTTTGACCGTTTTTTTTCTCGACATATTTTAATAATAAAACAATTTAAAAAATGGCTTGTTTTTTTTGCGAAATGCCACCGATTTTCGCGGCTCCGCCGGCAATTCAAAAAATCGCGGCTTTGTGAAAAGGCCAGGCTCTTATCAGCACCTTGCCCACGATAACGTCTTTTTTGACAGGCCCGAATGAACGGGAGTCATAACTGGACGAACGGTTGTCCCCCATAAAAAAATAGGCGTCGGCGGGAATTTCCACCGTCATTTCTCCTCCGGTTTCTCTCTCTTCGGAAAGATACGCTCCTTCGTCCACAACCGTTCCGCTTGGATAGTCTTTGTTAAAAATTATGATTTTTCCGTGCTCTATTCTGATTTTTTCCCCCGGCAAACCGACCACCCGCTTGATGTAATATTGCTTTCCGCCTTTTGCGTAACGAAAAACAGCGATATCTCCCCTTTCCAGCTGGCGAAAGGGATGGACCGTAAAAAAATTCAGATAACCCAAACCCACGTCGGTTTTTTTGTAGCCCAACTCGCTTATAATCAGATATTCCCCATTTTCAAAATTCGGCTCCATGCTCGCTCCTTGGACGAAAAACGGCTGAAATAAAAAAATTCTGATGGGAGTAATAATGACCAAAGCCAAAAAAAACACCTTTATGATTTCCAAAAGAAAAGCGCCGACGCCGTAGGAATCCTCCCGGCTATTTTCGCGCTTTTTTTGGGAAATTTTGCTTCTCTCTTCCATAATGATACAATAAAAAAATAATGCGAAACAACAGCAAATCATTGCCAGCTTATCACATTTTTCTCCTCTTGGCAATAGTCGCTTTGCCTTGAAAAAATGAAACAGCGAAAAATAGGCCCCTGGGATATTTATCCTCCGGAAAACATCGCCGGCCGGCAACCGGAAAAAAAATTTCAGGAAAAATTTCAGGATGAATTCCGGAAAATTGAAAAAAATTTCAGCCGGCGGCCGCGAACGAAAATTATTTTTTCCAAAAAAATTTTTTTGGCGTTTTTTTGCCTGCTCGCGGCGGCCGTTCTTTCAACTGGATTGCACTTCGGATGGAAAATTTTGTCCGTAAAACAAAAAATTTCCTTTGGCGGTCCGGAAAAAACAACCCTGCTGGGCGATGTCCAATCAATCATCTCTTCCGCGCTTCCCGGATCCAAAAAACTGGCGGGAGAAAAAGAAGGTCGCGTCAACATTCTGTTTTTGGGCATCGCCGGCAAAAACAATCCTGGACAAAATCTTACCGACACCATTATGATAGCCAGCGTTGACACGAAAAATAAAAAGGTCGCCTTACTGTCTCTTCCGCGCGATTTATACGTTCCCGTTTCCGGCGCGAAATATTCCGCAAAAATAAATTCTCTTTATCAATATGGGCTTTCCACCGGACAGGGCGTTGAACCGCTCAAAAAAACGCTGGAAGAAATTACCAGCATCCCTTTGCATTATTTCCTGATTCTTGATTTTGAGGGATTTAAGCGAGTTATTGACGACATAGGCGGAATTAATGTTTACGTGGAACGCGATATCCGCGACACGCGCTACCCGGGACCGAATTTCAGTTATGAAACTTTTGAAATTCAAAAAGGACTGCGTTTTTTAGACGGCGAAACGGCTCTAAAATACGCGCGTGTGCGCCACGGAGATCCGGAAGGCGATTTTGGACGGCTTAAAAGGCAACAAAAAGTTATCCAGGTGGCAAAAAAAAAGGTTTTTACTCTCCAGACTTTTCTGAATGTTTTTACTTTGGACAAATTGATTGATTCCTTGGGCGATCACCTGAAAACAAACATTCAATTTGATGAAATTGAAAGTTTTGTGCGTTTGGCTAGGGAAACGGACACGCAAAACATCACGACCGCGGTCGCGGACGCTTGGCAAAAAGATTCGCTGCTCAAAGCTTCCCGCGCCGCAACATCAAGAGGAGCGGCTTTTGTCCTTGTTCCGCGCGTCGGAACCTGCGCGGAAATCCAGGACCTGGCAAAAAATATTTTTGATCTGGACGCTCTTCGCCGGAGACAGGAAGAAATCCAAAAAGAAAACGCGTGTGTCGTCATTTTCAACCGCAGCGCCGATCCGCGGCTGGGATTCAAAATAAAGGATCTCTTACAGAACAAGCTCGGCGTAAAAAACGTTTTTCTCGCCGATCAGAAGGAAAAAAACAACGTTGATTTTTCCACGGTCAAAATACTCGACGGCGCGGAAAAATTTTTTACGCTGGACGAAATTTTGAAAAAACTACCCGCCAAAATAAAATCGGAAACAGACGCGGACGAAAACAGTGCTATAATGAAAGAGGCGGATTTTGCCGTCGTTTTGGGACGCGATCTTGAAAAAACCTACGCCTTTGAGGAATATTCTTTTGAAAGCTGGCAAAAAAATTCCGCGGACAATCAGGAATATTTTGAAATGACGGAAAATTGAGATTTTATAATTTCGCGAATAAACATTTTATCCTTAAAAAAATTCAATGAAAATAATCATCGGGCTGGGCAACCCCGGCAAAAAATACGAAAATACCCGCCATAACGCCGGATTCGCGACAGTTGACGAATTGCGCGAGAAATGGAATTTCCCCGATTTTAAGTTTAATAAAAATTTTAACGCTGAAATATCTAAAAAAAATGTCGGATGCCAAATATCGGATGTCAAATGCTTGCTGATAAAACCCATGGCTTTTATGAATCGTTCCGGCGAAGCGGTCAAAAAAATCATGAATTTCTACAAATTAACTCCAGCCGACGTCATCGTCATCCACGACGATCTGGATATTGAGATAGGGAAATATAAAATCGCCGCCGATTCCCGCGCCGCCGGACATCATGGAGTGCAAAATATCATTGACGAACTGGGCAATCAAAATTTCACGCGCGCAAGAATAGGAGTGGAAACAAAAGGCGGCCGCCAAAACCGCCGAATTCCCGGCGAAGATTTTGTTTTGCAAAAATTCACGGAAGAAGAAAAAGAAAAAATAAAAAACATCCAAAAGGATGTTTTGAAGGAAATTGGAAGGATTGCCGCGCGATAAACAGCACCAAAATAAATCATTGAAACCGAACAAAAAACTTTGGCAAAAAAAATCAGAAAGATTCGCCAAAAACAACGAGTTCATTGATTTTCGCGGTCCCGCCCGCAAGTGGCATCCTTTGACGAAATATCGCCATTGAATACGCTTGTCCTACAAGCAAAAAATAAGGAGGAATTTTTGCGTTCGGACTTGCGAACGAGGCCGCGAAAATCAAAAAACGTCTGGATTTTTAAACGATGTTACATTATAGCAAAGAAAAATAAATTTGTCAAACATTTCGCAACGCAAATCCATATATCCGGCACTGACATTATAAGCGTCCAATGAGGACTATGTCTTGTTTAATTATGGAAAAGTATGGCAAAGAAAATAGCATGAAATATTTAAACGCTTTAAATAAAATTGAAGGCGTCGGACCGCAGAAAATAAAAATGTTGCTGAGTTTTTTCGGCTCGTTTGAGGCGGCGTGGAAGGCCGGTCCGGAAGAATTAATGAGAAGCGGAATAAACAAGACGCTGGCGGAAAAAATAGCAGAAAGACGGATGGAAATAAATCCGGATGAGGAATGGGAGAAACTGCGGAAAGAAAATATCAAAATTATCGCGCTGGATAATCCTCTTTATCCTTCACTGCTGAAGGAAATTCCCAACCCTCCCTATGTAATATACGTAAAAGGCGAATTGGACATGAACAGCGCTCCCGCTATTTCCATCGTAGGTTCAAGAAAATACACTTCATACGGATATCAGACCGCTTTGTCTTTTGCCAAAGAACTGGCCGATGCCGGCTTAATCGTGGTGTCCGGCATGGCTATCGGCATTGACAGTTTCGCTCACCAAGGCGCTTTGAACGCCAACGGCGCGACAGCCGCCGTTTTGGGCAGCAGTTTGGAAAATAACCATATCGGACCCCGATCCAACTTCAAGCTTGCCGAAAATATTCTGGAAAAAGGAGCGCTCATCAGCGAATATCCTCCCGGCACGCCGGCCAATCCCGGTCTTTTTCCCGCCAGAAACCGTCTGATGGCCGGCTTGTCTCTTGGCACGCTGGTTGTTGAAGCGGCGGAAAATTCCGGCTCTCTCATCACCGCCAACTACGCTTTGGAATTCAACCGGGAAGTTTTTGCTGTTCCCGGATCAATATTTTCTCTTCAATCGTCCGGCACCAACAACCTCATCAAGCGCGGCGCCAAAATGGCGGCCGGCATATCCGACATTCTGGAAGAGTTGCGCCTGGAACAAAAGAAAATTTCATCAGAAATAAAAAAAATTATTCCCGCATCAACGGAAGAAAAAAAGATACTGGCCTTTCTGTCCCATGAACCGTCCCACATTGACAAGATTGCCAAAACAACTAAACTGAAAACCAACGTTGTCGGTTCAACTCTCGCGCTGATGGAAATCAAAGGAATGGTAAAAAACATCGGCGGACAAAATTACATAACGCTCTAATTCCTGATCACAAACTTTTGTCCGTATTTTCAAAATAAAGCGTTTCGCGCCGGATCGGAAATCTAACGCCGGCGCTCATCCGCAAAACTAAAAATTCAAAAAGTTAAAAAATTTTATGAAATTGGTAATCGTTGAATCCCCCACCAAGGCCACAACTATCCGTAAATTTCTCGGCAAAGAATACGCCGTCAAATCATCTTTCGGCCATATTCGCGATTTGCCGAAAAGCGAAATGGGAATTGATATCGCCAACGACTTCGCGCCCAAATACGTGATTCCGGCCAAAGCGCGCGCCAAAGTGGCTGAATTGAAAGATTTGGCAAAGGACGCCGAAAAAATTATACTGGCCACTGACGAAGACCGCGAAGGAGAAGCCATCGCCTGGCATTTGTCCGAAATACTCGGACAAAAAACCGGCGCGAAATCCAAAGAGAAAATAAAAACTTCCTTCAGCCGCATTGTTTTTCATGAAATTACAGAAAACGCCATCCTCAAAGCGCTGGAAAATCCGCGCGGCATTGACATCAATCTGGTCAACGCCCAGCAAGCGCGCCGCCTGCTTGACCGGCTGGTCGGATATGAACTTTCTCCCTTTCTTTGGAAAAAAATCCGCCGCGGCCTCTCGGCCGGACGTGTTCAGAGCGCGGCCCTGCGGATTATTGCGGAACGCGAACGGGAAATTGAAAAATTCAGAAAAGAATCTTACTGGATAATTGAAGCCGTTTTAAACAAAGGCGACGATTTTTCCGCCGAACTTTTTGAAATCAACGGAAAAAAAACTGATGAAATCGTGTCGCTTAATCTTTTCGCCGGAACATACAAAACCAGAAAAACATCCATTACCGACAAAAAAACCGCGGCCTTGATTATTGAAGACCTCCAAAAATCTTCTTTTACAGTCAAAGAAACGATTGAAAAAAACCTGACTAAAAATCCGCCGGCGCCTTTCACGACATCCACTCTTCAGCAGGCCGCCATCAACTCTTTTGGATTTTCCGCCAAACAGACGATGGCAATCGCGCAAAAACTTTATGAAAAGGGATTTATCACCTATATGCGCACCGATTCGGTGAATTTGTCGCTGGAATCAATGATTGCCGCGCGCAAAACGATTAAAAATCTTTTTGGTAAAGAATACGCCTTGTCCGATCCCCGCTTTTACGCAACCAAATCCAAAGGCGCCCAGGAAGCGCATGAAGCCATTCGCCCGACCGACCCGGAAAAAATTCCGTCTGAAATTGAAAATAAAATTGAGCCGCAGGAACTCAAGCTTTATCGCCTTGTCTGGAATCGCATGATTGCCTGCCAAATGAAAGCGGCTTTGCTTTCTTCAGTCAGAGCCGAGATTGAAGCCACGAACGCGCGGAACAAAAATGTTTACCTTCTCAAGGCCGCCGGATCTTCAATAAAGTTTGACGGCTACCTGAAAATATACGAAAAACACAAAAACAAAAAAATGCTGCCGCCCCTCAAAAAAGGCGACGCGCTGGAACTGGTTTCCGCCGATATGGAAGAAAAATTTACCGCGCCGCCGCCCAGATACACCGAGGCCTCGCTGGTTAAGACGCTGGAGGAAAACGGCATCGGACGGCCGTCAACCTACGCTCCGACCATTTCCACTATTATTGAAAGAAAATACGCGGATAAAGACGAACAAAAGCGGCTTTTTCCTTTGGAAATCGGATTGCTGGTCAATGATATATTGGTCGCTCATTTTCCGGAAATCGTAAACATCAAATTTACCGCTTTTATTGAGGATGATTTTGACAAAATAGCGGAAGGCAAAATAGAGTGGACGCCCGTTATCAAAGAATTTTACGCGCCGTTTAAAAAAAATCTGGATGCCAAACATCAGGAAGTGAAAAAAGAAGATATTCTGGAAAAAACGGACCGCAAATGCCCCGCGTGCGGAGGCGATCTGATTGTAAAATTCGGACGTTTTGGAAAATTTATCGCTTGCGCCAACTTTCCAAATTGCAAACACACTGAAAAAACCGCGGAGGAAAAGAAAATAGAAGCGGAAAACTCCGGCACGGCTTGTGGCAAGTGCGGCGCGCCGATGATTGTCAAATTCGGACGCTACGGCTCTTTTTTGGGCTGTTCCAAATATCCGGAATGCAAAAATATCGTGAAAATTGAAAAGAAAACAGGCATCAAATGCCCTCTTTGCCAAACCGGCGACGTTGTGGAAAAAAAATCCAAGCGCGGTAAAATTTTTTACGGATGCGGACGTTATCCGGAATGCAATTTCGCTTCCTGGTCAAGGCCCGCGGAAGAGAAATGCGAAAAATGCGGTTCGCATATGATTTTTGCCACCAAAAATAAAATTAAATGCTCCGACAAAAAGTGCGGTTTTGAAAAATAAAAACCGCTTTTCAGTCTTTCAAAAAACATCCGCGCGATTCCGGTTTCTGAAAAATTCGCGCGACTTGCTCCTTCCGACGCTCTCTTTTATACTAAAATAACTATGGACACGGATTTGGAAAAAATTTTCAAATCGTTCAAACTGCCGCTGACCCAGGAAAGAAAAAAACTGATGACCGAGGCCTATGAATTCGCCCGCGCGGCGCACGAAGGCCAAAAGCGAAAATCCGGCGAGTCGTATATTCAGCATCCCCTGAAAACAGCCGAGATTCTGGCGGAGATCGGCATGGGACCGCGCACTATCGCCGCGGCTCTTTTGCATGACGTCCCGGAAGACACTCCTTTCGCTTTGGAAGAAATCAGACAAAAATTCGGAGCGGAGATCGCGAATATGGTAAACGGCATAACCAAGCTGGGAAAAATAAAATTGCGCGGATCGCGGGAAGAATATTTTTTGGAAAATTTGCGCAAAATGTTTCTGGCCATGGCAACCGATATTCGCGTGGCTATCATCAAGTTGGCGGACCGCCTTCATAATATGCGGACTTTGGACGCCCTGCCGAAAGAGAAACAAAAGCGAATCGCGCTGGAAACGCTGGAAGTTTTCGCGCCCATTGCCAACCGGCTCGGCATCGGAGAAATCAAGGGACAGCTTGAAGACTTGTCTTTCAGATACCTTGATTCTGAAAATTACGCCTGCGTTAAAAATCTTGTATCAACGCAATACGCTGCCCGGGAAAAATACGTCAATATAGCCATCAAAGAACTTAAGAAAGAGCTGGAAAAAGAAGGCATCCGGGTGATTGATATACACGGACGTTCAAAACACCTTTACCGCCTTTTCTTAAAACTTAAACGCTATGAAATGGATATCAACCGCGTTTATGACTTGGTGGCGGTGCGTATTATTGTGCCGGAAATCGCCGACTGCTATGAAGCGCTCGGAATCGTTCACAAAAAATACCGCCCGATGGTCGGACGGATTAAAGATTACATTTCACTGCCCAAACCCAACGGATACCAATCCATACACACGACGGTTTTCGGCCCGGAAGGAAGAATTTTAGAAGTCCAGATCCGCACCCAAAAAATGCATGACGAAGCCGAATTCGGAATTGCCGCCCACTGGATTTATTCCGAAAAGGAAAACGTCGGATGGAAAAAATTTCTGCCCTACAAAAGAAAAAAAGTGCCTGGAAAAGAATTAATTTGGATAAAACAACTGCGCGAATGGCAAAATGAAATCGGCCATGACGACGAACAATTTATGGAGGGGCTTAAGATTGATTTTTTTAAAAATCACATATTCGCTTTCACGCCGAAAGGAGATATTATTGACCTGCCGGAAGAAGCGACGCCGGTTGATTTTGCCTACGCCATCCACAGCGAGATCGGCAACCGGATAATAGGCGCCAAGATTGACGGCAAAATGGTCCCTCTTGATTATCAAATTCAAAACGGACAAGTCGTTGAAATTTTGACCCAAAAAGAAAAAAAAACGCCAAGCCGCGATTGGCTGAAGTTCGTCAAAACTTCAAACGCCAAAAGCCATATCCGGCGGGCGCTCAAAAAAGAGGGAGTTTTTGAAAAAGGAATCAAGAAATAATTTTCTCCAAAATGCCGTCCAGATCTTCCGATGAATAATATTCAATGATAATTTTTCCTCCCCCGCCAAACTTCACCACCTTAACCTTGGTGCCCAACGCGCCGACAAGTTTGTTTTCCAATTCTTTTATTTCAGGATTGATGGATGTTTGCCGCTTGTGCGAACGCACGGAAATTTCTTTTACCTTATCCTCCGTTTGCCTTACTGTCAGATTATTTTTCAAAATCATGTCAAACAGTATTTTTTGCTTTTCCGAACCGTCAATCGCCAGAATGGTTTTGGCGTGGCCTTCCGTTATTTGTCCGGAAATTAAAGCTTTTTGAATTTCCGCGGAGAGATTCAAGAGACGCGTCTTGTTGGCAACGGCGCTGCGGCTTTTGCCCACTTTTTTGGACAATTCTTCCTGGTTTAAACCGAACTCTTCGCCCAGTTTTTGATACGCCTTGGCCTCTTCAATCGGATTAAGGTCGTGGCGCTGGATATTTTCAACAACCGCCAGCTCCAATTTCTCCCGTTCACCGACTGTTTTAATCACCACCGGAACGCTTTTAAGTCCGGCCAGTTTCGCCGCCTGAAAACGGCGCTCGCCGGCAATCAGTTCGTATTGATTGCCGTTTTGACTGACTACCAACGGCTGAATAATGCCGTAGTTTCTTATGGATTCGGAGAGTTCCGAAAGTTTCGCCGGATCAAAATCCCACCGCGGCTGGTGCGGATTGGGAACAATGGAATCAATATCCAGTTCAATGGCATTTTGCCCCGCGCCGTCCGATTTTGAATCTTTTTGGACACTGCCGGACTCACTGCCGGAAACAGCGGAACTTTTTCGGGGTATAAGCGAGGCCAAACCGCGGCCCAATCCGTAATTATTCGCCATAATGATTTTATTTTTAAAAATAAATATGCTTCTATTATTTATACCTTAACGCGTCCAGCGGATCAATGTTGCTGCCGCGCCTGGCCGGCACGATGCCTGTTATAAACCCAACCAAAGCGCCAGAGGCGATAATAACCGCGACAAACCAAAACGGGCTGTAAAAAAGCGTCATTGATTCTCCGCCCAGGCGGCTGGCGATCAGGTTTATGCCTAAATTGAATATTTTACCGCCGGCCAAGCCCAAAAACACGCCGCCTAATCCGCCCAAAAAACCCATAACGGTTGATTCCATAATAAAAATGAGCGAAACAGCGGCATTTGAAGCGCCGATTGATTTCATAATCCCGATTTCTTCGGTTCTCTCCATCATAGCGATAGTCATCGTATTGAACATTCCGATAGCGCTCACCACCAGCGCGATAAAACCAAACAGCATCAGAATAATCTGAATGACTTTAAAAACTTGCTCGGCCTGCTTCACCGTGTCGGAAAGCGAAGAAACCAAAAGTCCGCTTTTTAAAATTTCATCGCGGACTTTTCCCATTGCGTCATCCGACCGGCACTTGACTTTCGCGTCATTGAAGTTCTGAACATTAAAATTTGAAAGGGTCTTGGCGTTGATAAAAACCAAATTATCTTCGCCTTCAATAACGCCGGCTATTTTGTAACGCGTTTCGGATTTTATCTTTTGTTTTTTGGTATTTTGAGAATTTTCCGAAACGCCCGCCTCAATCCCGTTGACATAAAAATCAAAAGTTATTTCCTGGCCGATAATTTCACTGAATTCTTTTCCAAACACCTTCGCCACGGAAGAAGAAACGACTATTTCATTTTCCGCGGAATCATCCAAAAGGTTTCCTTCAATTATTTTATACCCGCCCAACCGCAAATAAGAAGGACGCACGGCCAACACGTTAAAATTAGCCGATAGTTCATTCATATATCCCTGGGAGCTGATCTGAAACGAAGGACTCACATCCGCCACTCCGTCTATGTTTTTGATTTTTTCCAGAGCCGCATTGTCCAGCGAAATTGAATCCGATTTCGGGCTGTTTATTTCCAATGTCAGCAGCGAATCCGAAGTGGTAATTCTTTCCAAAAGCGTTTTTTGAAGCCCGAAACCCAAAGAAACCAGAAATAAAATGGCTGAAATACCCACGCTCATGCCCAATATCGTCAAGAGCGTCCGCGAAGTGCGCGTCTTGAACATTCGGATGGAAAGTTTGAATAGATCGGAAAATTTCATATGTTTAGGCGGAATATTTAAGCAACATCAAAAGTTCAATTTCTCTGACGATTTTGTCCGCGGTTACTTTATAAAGACCAATACCGCCAAGAACTTTTGGCGAATCCAGTCTTTGTTTGAGATTAAATTGGTCAATTTTATTTTCAATTCTCATTTTTATGGACGACTGGAAGCGAAGTTTCATTTTTTCATCCAGATTTAAATTAAATAGATTGATAAGATAATCCGAAACCGCAATCGCCGCTTCCGGATTGCTTTTAATGATTTCCGCCTGATCCATAATTTCTCTGACGCGGCGGGAAAAAGATTTGACTCTCAACTTGTTCCAGCCCGCGCCGCCTTCTTCAAAAGCCATATCCAGATTTTTTTCCATCTCCGGAATATTTATATTTTTAAAAAGAAGTTCCTTAAGAATATTTTCCGCGCCGTCAAGCTGTTCATTGGTCAATTCCGAAAGAATATGGACCAGCATTTGCTTGGCCTTAAAAGGAATGAGCAGCACGCCCGTTTGGGCCGCCGTCAAGCTCTTGAATGTCCGCGACAACAGACGCAATTCATTGGAAATCTCCAGCGGTTCGGAAGAAAGTTCTTTTTTCACCACCGACTCCGGACGTTTTTCCTTGATAACTTCTTCGCTGATAACTCTTCCGTCTTTCATGCTAATCACGCGATCGGCATAGTGCAAATGTTCCGGATTGTGCGTCACCAAAACAATCGTTTTTTTGTCAATATTATTAAGCTCCTTGAGAATTTGCAAAACGTTTTGGGCCGATTCGCTGTCAAGATTGCCCACCGGCTCGTCGGCCAGAATTATTTGCGGATTGTTAATAAGCGATCTGGCAATCGCCACGCGTTGTTTTTGCCCGCCAGAAAGTTGGCTTGGCAGTTTGTTGGCCTGTTCGGCGATGCCGAAACGCCGCAAAAGCATGATTCCTTCTTCTCTTCTGGTCTTGGAATTCACACCCAAAAAGGTCTGGGGCAAACAAACATTGTCAATAACATTAAGCGAAGGAATAAGATAAAACGCCTGAAAAATCATGCCGATTCCCGTCTGATGAAGCTTCACTTTTTCTTTCGGCTTCATTTGCGAAAGTTTTTTTCCTTCAATAAAAACTTCTCCATAGGTCGGCATCTGCAAACCCGCGATAGAATAAAGTAAAGTTGACTTTCCGCAGCCGGAAGGACCGTGAATAATGACGTATTCCTGCGGATAAATTTCAACACTTACGTCTTCCAGCGAACGAACTTCGTTTGATTTGCCTTGGTTATAAATAACGCGAAGATGTTCGGTTTTTACCAGTGGTTCTTTCATTTTATATTTCTCAATTTATATTTTTTCCAGACATTTTGGAAAATCGCCGCGCGAACAAAACAATCCAGTCTAATCCATAATACAGGCAATCCAGCCAAAACAACTAGTGTTATTATACAACAATTTCGCTCCGAAAACAAATAAAAAACCCTGCTTAAAAAGTCGGGTTTTGTGTTTTTAAAATTATATCTTACGCCGGAAAATTGCGCGAACGCATGCCCGCCACCGCGATCATCTGTTCAATCGGAACATTTTTTTGCCGGTGATAGGAAAAGCATCTTTTAAAATTACAAAAAGCGCAATCCCTCGAAGCCAGCTATGAAAAACTGAATTGCGCCTTCAATGGATTCCGTTATTTGGCCCATTCGATGATTAACTTTCGTTGGCTATTGCGGAGAGAGATTTCATCCGTTTATTTCGGAGTTGCTGCCGAAACTGATTGAGTTGGGAAAAATTAAAATCAACAAAAAAGTTCAAAAGAAACTTCTCAAAATCAGTTTGGGGACAGTCAAGAGGATTATCCGCAAAACCAAGAGAAGATCAAAGATTAAAGTTAAAGGAACAACCAAGTCCGGCAGCATCCTGAAAAAGCAAATTGCGGTGAGATACGGCCGCTGGACGGATGCCGATCCGGTCTAGCGCGAAACTGACACGGTGGCTCGTTGCAGTAACGATGTAAGCGGTGAATTTGTCTATTCGCTGGATGTGGCGGATATTTGCTCCGTTTGGAGCGAGCAGGCGGCGATCTGGGGCAAGGGTGAGATGGCAACCAAAGAACAAATGGATGGCATTCGGAAAAGATTGCCTTTCCGGTTGCTGTGAAAAGATACTTTGAAGCCAAAACTCCCTATCAAAGATTAAAGGAACATTCTAAAATTAGCCAGAAAGAGAAAGACATGCTAAAATCCGTCTACGAAAAACTTAATCCCATCCTTATTACAAAGCGAGATTAAGAGAAAATTGGAGCTACTACGAAAAACGCTGTGATAAGATTTTTAAATGATCTAATGTGAGAAAATCAGAGTGATAGATTCCCACGCCCTTACGGGCGTGGTGCTTAATAAATTACCCCGCAGCAGAGCTGCGAGGCATCTAACGCGCTAAATTAGCCCCTCGAACAGCGTAAGCTGGCTACGATAAATTTGATTATATTTTTTACCTTGTTCTTTGACGTAGTTACTGATGATTTGCTCGTTGCCATATTGTCCGACCGTGTTGATGCAGTATCCGCTTGTCCAGAAGTTTCCTCCCCGCAGCGCCT
>JBBINP010000013.1:0-18595 GCA_037443825.1 Candidatus Moraniibacteriota bacterium | reverse complement strand
CGTTTATTAGAAGGATGGATTAACTCCGCCCTCAAAATCAAAAAAGCATTTCCTTTGCCGGAAGAGATAATATCCAGTCCGGAAGTCCAAGAAGCCACCAAACAAGGATTTATCAATCGTTTATCAAAAGGATATATTAACTCCGCCCTCGAAATCAAAAAAGCATTTCCTTTTAATATAACTCCACAAGAAATAATCAACGCAATCCCAAAATTAAATGAACTGTTTGGGAAAATACGAACTATTTCGCCGGAATTTTACGCGCAATCTCAAAAATCCGTGGAGTTAACCATATTCATGGTTAATTTCAAAAACAAACAGGAAGAATTTTTGGAAGAAATAAACAAAAATCCATTCCTTATTGGCGCAATCAAAGAAAATCCGCGCTTCGGCTCCCTTTTAACGGTTAAATTCCCTTCCCTGGATAACCCATCGCGAGAAAACATCAAAACTCTTTTTGAAACAAAAAAAGAAATTTTGGAAAAAAATCCCGCAATTGATCCGGAATCTCTGGAATTCCGCCAGTTAATGCAGGAAAAACTGAAAAAGTATAAAAATAATCCGGAAATACTGGCGGAGCTAGAAAAAGACGGCATCAACATTGACCAATGGCTCAATTATCCCGAAATGCGGTATTTCAACCTGGAATCCAGCGGCAATCAATTATCATTTTCTGAAACCATCCAAACGCCGTTAAACAGAATCAAAGAAACATTGGACAGCTACGCCCACACCCTAAAAGAAGTTCTGAAACAATATCGTCCGGAATTTTCCGAATTCAAAATTCCATTGGAAGATCCGAAAGAAATTGAACAAAAAATCAGCCAAATGCGAATAGAGCTTGAAAAAGCTAAAGCCGAAGGAAACGAGAAAAAAGCGCAGGGCATTGAAAGAGGATTGGAGGGGCTGAAAAAGAAAGCAGAAAGCATTAAAACTGTGGCGCTATGGGATAAATTGCTGGGCGATATTTCCGCTTTTCAACAGCTCAAAAACGATGTTTTCCAAGCGCAGGAAAACTTGATAAAAACGGAGAATGATTTGAACGCAAAGCTTTCCGGAAAAACGCCTTCCGGCCGGATAATCCAAGAGTTCAAGGAAAAAATCAGCAAAGCCAAAGAAGAATTACGCGATAAATTCATTATTTTGGAAAGAAGAACGGATAATTTCAAAACAAGCCTGCCCGCGCTAATCGCTCCTTGTCTGACCAAAGAAAGGACGAGTGCTTTAATTCAAGAAATAAATGCCAATTTAGCCGAACAATTTGATCACTGGAATACCGATCGAAGAGATTTAACGAATATTTTCTTTGAAAAAGGCGACAAAGAAAAAGAAAAAATGGAAAAACAGCCAATGAGCATATTTGTCTGGGCGAGGAATCCGGATGTTGATTTGTATCAGGGTAATTATTCCGATTGCTGCATACGCATTGACAGTGAACGCATGGGCGCGGAATCAACTATCGCTGATTACAATACTGATTTGGGCATTCAAATCGTGAATATCTGGGATGAAGTTAAAAATGAACCGGTAACCGCCGCTTGGTGCTGGATTGGCAAAAATGAACATGGCGAAATGGCCTTGGTGGCGGACAATATTGAGTCCAACAGGCAATACAGCAACAATTATCCGAAACAACTGGCCAAAGAACTTTTTGACTATCTCAAAAATTACGCCAAATCCATTGGCGTCAAGAAAGTTGTCTTGGGCAAGGCTAACGGCAATAATGATCTGCCGACTGCCGGCGAACTGGCGAAAATGAAAAATGATGAAAGCGAATACGAAAAAATCGGCGAATACAACCGACCGACTGGATATTTTTTGGAAGCGGAGAACAAAAGCGTGAAAATAATCTGGGAACATTCGTCTGAATTGAAAAAAGTTATTGGAAAAAAAGAAAAAGCCGCCAAGGTTAATTTCAAAGATTTGAACATCAACAATCTGTCCCAAAAAGACTTTGAAAAAATCAAACAGCTGGAAAAGAAAATATACAAAGACACCGGTTTGGCAATGGGACAAGCCATGATTGAAGACATGCTCAACGGCAATGGCCTTGAATATTCAATTATCGCTTCCGGAAAACGGACGGGTGGCAAAAAAGCGGAAGCCATTGGTTATCTTGTCGCTTTGGAAAATGAAACCGACGAGGGCGAACAATGCATCTATCTTGAAGACATCGCGCTTTTATCCGAAGCCCAAGGCCAACAAATCGGCTGGGATATGCTCAAAAACTTGATTGCCAAACTTAAGGAAAAAGCCAAAAAAGAAAACAAGCCGGTTTTGCTGGATATGCATTTGCGGGAAAATTCGCAAATATTTTTTGAACGCTATCAAAACGAACTGAAACAAATGGGCGTAAAACTAATTGAAGAAGCGCTAGTGTCGGATTATTACGATGAAGGCGATGATTCGTTGTATAAGGTTTATCAGATTGAAAAAGATTAAAAACTTTAACAAAAAATCAGGGGCTGAAAAAAGAAGTCTCGGCGAAGGATGAAACGCGGAGATGTCTGTGCGTCTATACCCCCCCTAACGCACCTTACGCGCAGTTTTAACAGGTACTGTTAACATAACGGTTTTGGAAACAATATCTGGATTCCAGATACACCTAAAGTCAAAAACAAAGATACGAAGCGAAACAGTCTTACGCAGAAATAAAAAACTGACACGGACTCAGAAGAAGCAAATATCTGGCTTAAAACTCAACCGCACTTTTGTTACTTAAAAGAAAAGCAAGGGCGGGATTGCGTCTTGATTAGTAAAAAGGGATAAAAAAGACGGAAAATTATCCCATATTGATCCAAAAAAAGAGAATGAAAATTCTCTAATTCGGATACCATTCTGCTCTTACCGAGTAAAATGGGCAGTGAATATTAATTGTTCGGCAGTATGAAGATAGGCATTAACGCGTCATTTGCGCGAAAATCAAATACGGGAATAGGACAGGTTACGCTCAATTTCCTAAAAAAATTGGGAGAATTTCCAGTTTCCAGTTTTTATTTTCCGGACAAATCCCGAACTTCAAACGCCAAAACGCTGAAACAGCAGTTTTTTATTTATCTGGAAGAAGATTTACCCGGCCGCGTCAAGTTGCCGGAAAATTTTCAAAAACAGGTGTTTTTGCCCATTTGGAAGCGCGACGACCTGATCCGCAAAATTTGGTGGGAGAAATTTTCCTTGCCGCGCCTGGTCAGGCGCAACGGATGCGATATTTTTCTTTCGCTTTACCAGTGTCCGACGATTATCAATGGTTCTGTCAGGCATATTATGGTTGTGCATGATATCATTCCGAAACTCTTCCCTGAATACCTTAACAATTTCAGAAAAAAAACGTACTGGCGGCTAACGGAAAAGGCGATTAAAAAAGCGGATAAAATCATCGCCGTATCGCGCCGCACGGAAAAAGACTTGATCCGGCATCTGGGCGTAAATCCCGCCAAAATAACGGTTTCGCATATTGACGTTGATGAAATTTACAAATCTGAAGCCGATGAATTCGCCGACGGCAAGGTTTTGAAAAAATACGGATTAAAACGCGGGTATATTCTGAATGGCGGGGGATTGGAGGTAAGAAAAAATACGGAAGGAGTTATGCGCGCGTATAAAATCGTTTTCAAAAAAAACAAGAAAGAAGTTTTTGTGAACGATTTTCCCCAACTGGTGATTTGGGGAAAGTTAATGCCCCAACTCGCTCCTTTGGTTACGGACGCGGAAAAATTAGCCAAAGAAATGAATCTGGCGACTCGCGTCAAATTTCTGGATTTTGTCGCCCAAGAGGATTTGCCGTCTCTTTATCGGAACGCGGGAATGTTTGTTTATCCTTCATTTTACGAGGGTTTCGGTCTGCCGGTTTTGGAAGCAATGAGTCAGGGCGTTCCGGTTATCGCTTCCAAATGTTCATCGCTTCCGGAAGTGGGAGGGGATAGCGTTCTTTATTGCGATCCGGAAAATATTCAAGATATCGCGATGGTTATGAGGAACGTTCTTGCAAACAAAGAACTGCGCGAAATTCTTTCGCGGCGGGGAAAAGAAAGGTCTAAAAATTTTTCATGGGAAAAATTTACCGAAAAGTTTTTCCATATAATCATTAACGAAAGACGCGATTTTTATGGCGGCAAGCGGGCCTATTGATGGTGTAATAAAAGGATTTTTAAAACAATTTTTCAGCAATCGCAATATTCTTGTTTTATCCAATGTTTTACTGGTTTTCTTCTTCATTTTGCTTTCCAATGCCGGCGTTTTGCCGGTGAAAAATTCCGGCGACTTTGTTTTTTTCGCGGTTTTGGTTTTAGCTTTCGCGCTTTATCGTCCCGGTTGGTCATTTTTGTTTTTTGTGGGGACTGTGGCGTTGGAAAACATTAATTTGGCTCCGGAGGCGCTGGGAATCGCCGTCCGTCCGTATCAGTTTTTTGGCGCGTTGACTCTTTTGGCGGTTTTTGTTCGTTTAGGCGCCGGACGGCTTAATTTTAAATTGCCAAAGCCGCGTTGGTATGATTGCGCTGTAATGTTTTTTGTCGCGGGAGGATTTTTGAATATTTTGCGAAACATAGTATCGTCGGATGTTAACGCTGGATTTTTTCCGGATGTGAAACAGTCAATCGCCGCGTCTTCGTTTGCCGCCTTATATTTTTTAACCAGAATATTTGTCCAAAATTTTGATGATTTAAAAAAAATAACCCCGTTTTTTTTAAGCTCATCGGTAGTCGTGATTTTTTACGGATTTTGGCAAAATATCAGTTTTATGAGAGGTTTCTCGCATTTTGAAACTATGCCGGGACGGCCAAACAGCACGTTTGCAGAAGCCGACTGGCTGGGAATTTATCTCGTACTGGTTTTGGCCGTTCTTTATTCACTGGTTTATTATGTTTACGGGGATCGCGACAATAAAAAAACTTGGTTTTTTGGAAGTTGGTTTTCGGATTTTATGCGGAGATGGAATTTTATCGGGACGGTGTTTAATCAAGTTTCAAATTTAAAATACAAATTTTTTATTTCTTTATTGTTTTTGTCGATCACTTCCTGTTACGCCTTGCTTGTCCTGACAGTTTCAAGAGGCGCCTGGCTGGCGGTTTTGGTTATAAGCGCCGCGTATCAGCTGGCGTGTTTCAGAAGTTTTGTCTTAAATAATGGCGACTGGAGAGGATTTTTTAAGCAGATACTTTTTCTGGCGGCGGCTGGAATCGCGGGCATTGTCGCCATTTTTGTTTTTAATTTGACCAATTTTCAGCTATTCAACCGCGCGCAAAGCGTGGGAACCGGATTGCAAAAAATCACGGTTTCTTGCCAAAAAGACATATTGCTTCCAGAAAAAATTTCAGCGAACGGAGAACTCATCCAATATGATTGCCGGCACATTAATTTGGAGGAAATCGGAGCGGAAAAGGAATTGGGCAATTTTATTAAAGAAACATACCGTCCGGATCCCAACATTGGCATTCGTCGTAAAATTTATCAGAAATCATGGCTGGAAATAAAAAGCAACCCGTTTTTTGGCATAGGATGGAAAAATATTGAAAGAGTTTTGGGCGAAGACGCGCGCGGAGCCGGACTGAACTCCAGTAATATTTTTTTGGAGGTTTGGCTGGGGGCGGGCCTGATCGGCCTGATTTCGCTTGCGGCGTTTGCCGGCTATTTTTTTATCCGCGCGTTCCTTGGTTTTTTCCGGGTGAATGACATTTTGACGGAATCAATTTTATTATTTATTATTATTGGGTCAATTGGCTTGTTGGCGGCGAATATGTTCAGCGCCGGCTTATTCCTGGGAATTTTATGGCTGTTTTTCGGTTTAATAATCAGAACAAATATTGATGAAAATAATTGGAATTGATATTCGCAATATTGGAAAAAAACGCACGGGCGACGAGGCGGTGTTTTTTAATCTGGTGAAATGTCTGCGAATGATGGATTCGCGCGAACGCGCGGATAAAATTTTCTATTTGTTTACGGATATTTTGGACAAAAATAAAATTGAAGAAATTGAAAAAAAATTGGGGATTGAAGACAGGAAGGATTTTAAGGTTATTTCTCTCAAAACAAAAAACAGGTTTACATGGAATCTTTGGTCTTTGCCGAAATATCTTCGCAAAAATCGCGTGGATGTTTATTTAACACAGTATATTACGCCGTGGTTTGTTCCGAAGAAAATTTATCCGCGCTTCAAAGCCGGCGGATTTTTTTCTTTTATTGAAAAAAAATATTTTGACTGGCGAATCAGGCATTTTGGAGCGGGGGTTAAAATTGTCACGATTGTTCACGACATTTCTTTTAATTTTTTTCCGCAATTCATCGGGAAATCAGATTTATTTTTTCTAAAAACACTCATCCCTTTGAGCATGAAAAGAGCCGACAAAATTATAGCGGTTTCGCGGTTTACCAAAAACGAGGTTGCGGAATATTACCGCCTGAATCCTGAAAAAATAGAATGGATTCATAATGCTGTCGGGGAAAATTTCGCCAACCGGACGCTGGACGCGAAAATTGCCGAACAAGTCAGGAAAAAATATAATTTGCCGGAGAAGTTTCTGTTTTCAATCGGGACCATGCAGCCGAGAAAAAACATTCCTTTGCTTGTCAAGGCCTATGGCGGAATAAAAAACAAAATTCCGGAAATAAAATTGGTGTTGGCTGGGGGGACCGGAACCCGAAATTTTGATTCAAGAATAAAAGAAACAATAGCGAAAGAAAAATTGGAAAAAGACGTTTTTTTTCCGGGATACATAGAAGAAAAAGACAAACCGGTTATTTTTCAGATGGCCTGCGTTTTTGTTTTTCCTTCCCTGTATGAAGGTTTTGGAATTCCGATTTTGGAGGCTTTTGCTTCAGGTGTTCCGGCGCTGGTTTCCGATATTCCCAGTTTTCGCGAGGTGGCTGAAGATGGAGCGATGTTTTTTGACCCCGGTTCACTTGCTGATTTTACGGAAAAGTTATATACTGTTTCTGTTGACGAAAAAATCAGGAAAAAAATGATCGAATCGGGAAAAACCCGACTCCTTTCTTTTTCTTGGGAAAAAAGCGCCCGCAAGGTATTTAATGTCTGCAATAATTTATAAAATTTTTTGGCTGCGAAAAACAGCCGATAATCGTGAATTTTATGGAAATGTACGCATCTCAGATTAATAACAAAAAAAAGAAAAAATGGATAAAATGGCTGGTTATTATTTTGATTGCTTTAGTTTTAATAGCGGGTTGGGCTGTTCTTTGGAGAGCTGAAGATTTTTTAAATAAAATTTCCATAAATAAAAGCGGTATTTTGGAAAGTCTGATTCACACAATTCCCGGAATTAAGGATGAAATTAAAGGTGAGAAAGAAGGCAGAATCAATATTTTGCTTCTTGGCATGAGAGGAGAAAATATTCCCGGCGGCGGGCTTTTGGCTGATACGATTATGGTTGTCAGTGTTAATCTAAAGGAAAACAAAGCGGCGATGATTTCCATTCCCCGCGATTTTTATGTTGATAATCCTATCCGGGGGCGTAAAACAAAAATCAATGAGGTTTACGCGGCCGGAGAAGAAAATGGAAAAAAAGGAGGATTGGAAAGCATGGAAAAAACAGTGGGAGATGTTTTGGGTATTCCCATTCATTACGGAATAAGCATTAATTTTGCCGGATTTAAGCAATTAGTGGACGCTATCGGGGGAATTGAAATTACCCTGGACAAACCTTTTTCGGAAACGTTGCAGTTTCGCGGTTTGGAAAAAAGATGCGACAAGTCTGTTTTTACGGTCCCTTCCGGGAAATTTGAATCTAAAAAAGTAACCAGAAAAGACAAATCTTTTTATTTTAAGGAATATCCTCTTTGTTACGCCAAAATAAACCCTTCTGAAATGGAATGCGGGGGCAACTTTTCTTTGCCGGCCGGAACTCAGGCGCTTGACGGCGACAAAACCCTTTGTTATGCGCGTTCCCGCGTGAACTCCAATGATTTTGAAAGAATGAAAAGACAGCAATTGATTGTTCAGTTAATAAGAAATAAACTTTTGAATCTGGGAACTCTGACCGATTTTGAAAAAGTCGGCGCTATTATGAACGCTTTGGGTGATAATTTAAGAATAGACATGCAACTTTGGGAAATGAAACGCGTGCTTGAAATTTATCAGGAACAAAAAAGCAAGGATGTCCAGATTATTCAAAGGATTCTGGAAAATTCCGAGGAAGGATTGCTTTATCATCCAAGCGAGAGTAATGGAAATGGATATATCTTGCTTCCCATCGGAGACAACTATGACCGCATTCAGGATATGGCGCGCAATATTTTCAATATGCAAAGCCAGTCAAACGCAAAACCGAAATAAATAAAAAAAGCAAAATGCCTCAATGAAGGCCGCTTTATTATTGTCATTTACAATACCAATGGAACTTTCAATTTTGGTTAGCAGTTATCGTAATCCGGAACTTCTGAAATTGTGTCTTGACTCGGTCAAAAAAAATATTCAGAACACGGAATATGAAATTATTGTGGCGGACAGCGAAACAAAAGAGGAAACGGAACTGATGATGCGGGAAGACTATTCGGACGTGAAGTTCTTTCCATTTAAAAAAAACGTGGGATTTCAGGCGTTGCTAAAAAAAGGAATGGAAGAAAGCGGCGGAAAATATATTCTTATTCTTAATCACGATATAGTGGTTAAGAAAAATTCCGTTGAATTGCTCCTTAATTTTATCAAAAACAATCCAACCGTTGGCATTACCGGCCCCCAGCTTCTAAACTTTAACGGGACGTTCCAGTACTCCTGTTTTAGATTCTATAGGCCTATTACCATTATTTATCGGCGGACATTTCTGGGAAAATTAAAATTTGCCCAAAAACACCTTGACTGGTTTTTGATGAAAGATTGCAATCATGAAAATACCCGGGAGGTTGATTGGCTGATGGGATCGGCGGTTATGGCTTCCCGCGAAGCCATTAAAAAAGTCGGTCCGATGGATCCGAATTTTTTTATGTATATGGAAGACGTGGATTGGTGCCGCCGTTTTTGGGAAGCGGGTTATTCGGTTGTTTATTATCCGTCGGCCCGAATGTATCATTACCATGGAAAAGGCAGCTATAAAAAAGGATTTTTCCATTCGTTGATTTTTAACAAACTTACGCGCATCCACATCAAAAGCGCGATTAAATATTTTAAAAAGTATTGGGGCAAACCTTTGCCGCGGAAGTCTTGAAAAAAATTATGATATCGCAGGAAGAAAGCGAAAAAAACATTGATTGGCATATTGAACAAACGCAAAATGAACGAAAAAACAAGCGTCTTTTCAGGCGTTATCTTGTTTTTTTCGCTTTTATTTTCGCTTTGCCCCTCAGTTTTTGGCTGGGATTTGACAGCGGGAAAAAAAGCGGCGAAGAAGGTCTGGCTACATTCCGGTTTCCAATCGATCAGACGAAAGTTATCAATAAGGATGGAAGTGTTTTGGATTTTTCCCTTTTTTGGAAAACATGGGATTTGCTCAAAGAAAAATACGTTGATTCATCTTCATTGGATTCGCGCGATTTGCTTTATGGAGCCATTAAAGGAATGCTGGCGGCTACAGGGGATTCATACAATACTTTTTTTAATCCGGAAGAGAACAAAAGGTTCAACCAGGAAATCAGCCAAAGCTTTGAGGGAATCGGCGTGGAAATCGGAGTTAAAAACAATATTCTTACGGTAATAGCGCCATTAACCGATTCGCCCGCGGAAAAAGCGGGCATTCGCGCCGGAGATAAAATTTTCAAAATTGGCGACAAGACGACAACGGATCTTGGCACAGATGAAGCGGTGAATCTTATCCGCGGTCCCAAGGGAACGGAAGTGAAACTTACGATTCTTCATGAAAAGGATGAAAACACCAGCGAGATTGCCGTAAAAAGGGAAATCATTAAGATTAAAAGTATTAAATTTGAAATAAAAGACGATTCAATCGGATATTTGAAATTGTCCCAATTCGGCGAAGAAACACTCAGGGAATTTGCGGCGGCCCAAAGAGAAATAATCGCCAAAAATCCAAAAGCGTTGATTCTTGACCTGCGCAATAATCCGGGCGGTTATCTGGACGGATCCGTGAATATTGCCAGTAAAATGATTCCCAAAGGGAAGGTGGTTGTTATTGAAGAAGACCAGAACAAAAACAGAAAAAGCATTCTGACGCGCGGCGGTGATATGTTAAGTCATATCAAGACGATTGTTTTGATTAATGAAGGCAGCGCCAGCGCGGCTGAAATTTTGGCCGGAGCGCTGAGAGACAATCGTGAAAATGTCGTTTTGGTTGGTATGCCTTCTTTTGGAAAAGGATCGGTTCAGGAAATGATAGATCTTCCCGAAGAAACCGCGGTTAAAATTACAATCGCCAAATGGCTGACGCCGAAAGGTGAACAAATAAATGAGAAAGGCATCAATCCTGATGTTAAAATTGATCTGACAATTGATGATTACAGGAACAATAAAGATCCCCAACTTGACAAAGCGCTGGAAATTTTGAATCAAAATCAGTGATTTTTCAACCGTTATTGGCTAACAACGGGATATTTTTTTTCTTTCCATCCGGAAAATCCTTCTTTTAAAACTCTGACTGAAAAGAATTTAAGGTCAAAAAGACGGACTCCTCCATGAAATCCCTGTTTTTCATCGTCTCCATAAACGATAATTTCTTTGCCGATCGGAATTTTTTTTCTCATGGATTCAATTTTATTAAAAGAAATGTTTTGCGCGTTTGGAATGCGTCCTTGCGCGAAAGAAGCACTTGTTCTGATGTCCAGGATATAATATTGGCTGGTTTTATTTTCGTCAATAATGCTTTTCAGCTCTTCGGCTTTAATAAAAGCCACTTTTGACTGGTCGACAAAAGAGAGAGGATCGCCGGATCCGACGATATTTCTGCTCTTGTCGTTTTTCCAGCCGTTTATTCCTCCGGTTAAAATTTTCAGGTTTGAAAATTGCTGCGAAAAAATTTTCCATATTTGATAACTTTCCCGGTTATTGCCGTCATAACCGACCAGAACAGCAAGATTGCCGCTTGAAATATTTTGCACTTCGGCTTTTGAAATATTTTCCAAAGGAACATTAACGGAATCCAAAATATGCTCCTTTTCAAAATCTTGAATGGATCGGACATCAATAATAAGAACACTCTCCCTCTCGTTTATTTTTTGATAAAGTTCATCCGCGGAAATAGTTGAAATTTCCGGATTTTCGGGAATAACCGGAGTATTATTTTTTTTGAAGTCCGTTTTTGAAAAAGTGGCTAGGGCAACAATGGCAATAAGCGCAAAACCTGCCACTATAACCAATTTTTCTTGCCGGCTTTTTGAGGTTTCCATATTTTTTTATTTGAGAACGCTGCCTATAAAATGAGGGTAGCCGTTTAAAAATTCTTTTATGGCCATATTATTTTTGCCTTCGGGGTTGATTTCTTCCAGTATGATTATCCCCTGAAGCGTTTGTACGCCCACCAAACCATCCTGTTTAAAAACTTCTCCCGCGGAACGCGGTGTTTCTGAATCTTTTTTTTGAAAGGATATTTTTGTCAGTTTTAATCTTTGAAGAACGCCTTTGCTGTCCCAGAAAGTAAAAATTCCCGGCCATGAATGAAAGGCGCGGAAGCGATTATAAATTTTTTCGGCTTCTTCTTCCCAAATAATTTTTCCGTCATTCCTTTCAATCAACTGGCAGAGCGTCGCTTTTGACAAATCTTGTTTTTGCGGCTCTATTTTTCCTTCAATCCACAAAGGGATGGTTTGCAATAAAAGCTCCGATCCTTCGCTGGACGTTTTTTTCAGGAGAGTTTCATACGTGTCATTTTCTAGGATGGGAAATTTTTTTTGAGCTAAAATATCGCCTGTGTCTATTCCGGAGTCCATTAACATAATAGTTGCTCCGGTTTCCTTTTTACCCAAAAGCAAAGCGTTTTGCAGGGGAGACGGCCCGCGGAATTCAGGCAGAAAGGATGCGTGGACATTAAGACATCCGAATCCCGGCAAGGAAAGGACTGCCGGAGGCAAAATTTTTCCAAAAGACGCGACAACAATAATATCCGGATTCAATTCCCTCAGCCTGTTAATTTCTTCGGGAGTGAATTTTTCCGGTTGAAAAACGGGAAGCCCGTGTTGTTGAGCCAGTTTTTTGACGATTTCAACCGCGACTTGACGATCTCCATTTATTGATTTGTCCAGTTGAGTGTAGGCGCCGACAATATTATATTCTTTTTCCAGAAGTTTTTTGAGCACAAATTGGGCAAAAACGCCGGTACCCATAAAAACAATGCGCAATTTAATCGTCTTTTTTCGCGAAGCGCTGTCTTTTTTGATTGATTTGTATAAATCCGGAGAACAAGTGATCATATTTTATTTTTTTAAGCGGTCAGTTATTACGATACCGTTTAAGTGATCTATTTCGTGTTGGATAATCCGCGCCAGCAATCCGTCCGATTTTATTTTAACTTTCTTCCCTTTTTCATCCAAGTATCTAACTTTTATTTTTTCCGGACGGCAAAGTGAAATGAATTTTCCGGGGAAAGAAAGACACCCTTCATCCATCGCGACTTTTTTGCGGGAACAGGATGTAATTACAGGGTTTATCATAACAAAAACATTGCCGTTTTCTTCAATGACGCATAAGCGCAGAGAGTAGCCGACTTGATTGGCGGCCAAACCGGCTCCCTTGGCGCTTTTCATTGTTTCAATCATTTCCGCGATTAGTTTTTGAATTTCCGGCGCCAGTGAATCTTTTATTTTTTTTGTTTTTGCCGCGAGAGTTTTGTGCGGATATTTCAAAATAGGCAATAATGACATACAAAAAAACTTTTGACTTTTAACTGTTAATACTTGCTGATTTGCGGCAAATCCCGCGTGTTTGCGGAAATTTTACGGCGGGCATCAAAACAGTTTTTGTCTCTTGGTTGACAAAATCGGTATTGCGCAAATGCGTCTAATTTATTGAAATAGGGTCAACGTCAATTATCCATCCTTTGCCGAGTTTTCGCAGAATCGGCGATAAGTTTTTAAGAATATCAGCTTTTTTTATTTTAATAATAATCTGTTTTTGGAAATTTCTTCCAACTTTTGAAACCAGCGGATCTTGCGGATAAGATGCGAAAATATCACTGGAATCAAAATTTTTTTGAAGTACTTGGTAGAATTTTTCGGTTTCGCGTTCAACTTTGTTTTTGTCGCGATCGCGCTTGATTATTTTTATAATTTGTCCAAAAGGCGGATAAAAAAGGCTTTTTCTGATTGTTATTTCGCTTTGGTAGAATTTATGATAATCCATTTCAACCGCCGCCTGGATAATTGGATGTTCGGGATGATATGTTTGCATAATGACTTTTCCGGCAACTCTGCTTTGCGTTCTGGCCGCTCTGCCCGCGATTTGCGCTAAATGTTGAAAAGTTCTTTCCGCGGCGTTAAAATCGGGAAAATTAAACAAACTGTCAGTATCAATAATACCAATCAAACTGACATTTGGCAAATCCCATCCTTTGGTTATCATTTGCGTGCCGATTAGGATGTCAATTTTTCCTTCGGAAAAATCCAGATAAATTTTTTCTTGTTCGCCCGATTTGCGGACAGTTTCAGAGTCAATTCTTTTCAGGCGCGCGCCGGCAAACATTTTGGAAATTTCTTTTTCTATTTGTTGGGTTCCGACTCCGATGTTTCTGAAGTTTGTTCCTTGACATTGGCGGCAGGCGGGAAAAATATCGGTTTTGTGGGAGCAGCGCGGACATTTGTAGTATCCTTCCAGATTATATATCAGCGCGCGGTCGCATTGCGGACAACGCAAAACGTTTTTGCAATGCGCGCAAACAGAAAAAAAACTGAATCCCTGCCGGTTGACGAACAAAATAACCTGCGATTTATTTTTAAGGGCGCGGACGACTTCCGATTGCAGATTTTTTGAAACGGGAGAATGATTTTTCCGCCATTTTTCTTTGCGCATGTCAATTAATTCAACGGCGATGGGCGGCAAACGGTGAATGGCAAGCGTTTCTTTATTTTTGTTTTCCAATTGTTGTTTGTCGTTTGCCGCCCCCGGTTTTAATGGGGGCAGTTTTATTAAATCAATTTCTTTTTCCAAAGAGCGATAATATGAATTAATTGAAGGCGTGGCTGATCCAAAAATAATCGGACATTTGTGTATTTTTGCCAGTTTCTCCGCCGTTTTGCGCGCGTCGTAGCGCGGACTCATCTCCCATTGTTTGAAAGACGCGTCCTGTTCCTCGTCAATCACGATTAATCCAAGTTTTTGAAAAGGCGCGAACACGGCCATGCGCGAGCCGATGATTATCTTGGCTGAACCGGATTTTATTTTTTGCCAGGCGGAATAAAATCGCCCTTTGGAAATTTTGCTGTGCAGCAAAACAATTTCTTTTGTTTTGAAAAGAGCGGAATATCTTTCAACAGCTTGCGGAACAAGCGTCAATTCCGGCAATAAAACCAGAAACTGGGCTTCCGGATTTTTTTGCCTGATTTTTAAAATGGCATTAATGTAAATTTCCGTTTTTCCGGAAGAAGCCGGTCCGTATAATAAAAATTTGAAATTTTCAATTCTGAATTTTAAGCTGCGGGCGGCGATTTTTTTTATGGCACTTGCCTGTTCTTTTGTTAAAACAAATTTCTTTTTTTCCGCTTTTTTGAATTTTTGATTATTAGTTCTGGCATTTATTCTTTTGGGAATAAACGCTTTTAATACGATTCCGAGCGGCGAATAATAATAATCCGAAACAAATCGCGCCAATTCAAGCTGTTTTTCGTCCAGGAAATTTTTTTCCAAAACTCTGTTAATTTTTTTTAATCGCATGTTTTCAAATCCGCGGAAATCAAAATGGCTGCCTATGACAACTCCTTCCAGATTGCGTCTGAAAAACGGCACTGAAACCAGCGCGCCGGTGGGAATTTCTTCATTCCATAAATAAGAAAAAAATTGCTTACGGCCAATAGGCAAGGGGGCAAGGGGGGCGATGTCAATGATAAATTTGTTCATAATGAGGTATCTTTCATATTCCATTTTACTTAAAAAAGGAATAAAAAAAGATTGTTTTACGGGATCAATGCTATTTTATCAATTTCTCGCTTTAAGGGCAAAGATAAATCTATGCAGGCAGAAAACGGTAAAAAACGCCGGCATTAAAGGGCTATGAAATTTTTTGTCATCTTGACTGTAATACATAAAAGAAATACAATTAGATTAGTGGCAAACAGTTCATCAAAAAACATAAGTTTGAGCGCATGAAAACGTTGATCCGTGGTCCTTATTTTGGACGCCTTGGGCCATGGGGAGTTAGTGGCGTAACCGGTCATATGCCCTTTGTTTTGTTTGAAGCAACACTAAGTGTAATTTTTTGACCCGACTTTTTCATGTGGCGGGTTTTTGTTTTTTTGGCAAACGGCAGTTATTTTAAATTAATATTATTGTATGTGAAAACGTTGATCCGTGGTCCTTATTTTGGACGCCTTGGGCCATGGGGAGTTAGTGGCGTAACCGGTCATATGCTTTTGTCTATCCGCGAATTAATCCGAAAACGAAGCGCGTGAAAAAAATTTGTTTTTTTGCGATAGCTTTGTTTTAAAAAAAACGGAATCCCGGGTTGACTTGTCTCGCGTAGTTTTTCGGCGCGACAAAATATTATTTTAAGGATCGGCGTTTTCACAGCCGGTCTTTATGTTTAAAAAAATAATAAAAAATTGGAAAAAATCGGCCGCGTGCGTGTTCGCGCTGTCTATTCTCTTTTTCGCGCCGCAAAAAATGTATACTAATGGCATAACGGTTGCGGCGAATGTCAAGAATCAGCCGATGATTGATGAGATAGTGGATCTTATTAACGCAGAAAGAAACAGAAACGGACTTAAAAACGTTGTTATTGATAAAAATCTTCAGAAAGTAGCTCAAATTAAAGTTGAAGATATGATGGAAAAAAAATATTTCAGTCACACAAGTCCGGAAGGATTGGATCTTTCCGCCTGGATGGGCAAATCGGACTATGCTTATTCCTATGCCGGGGAAAATCTGGCCAGGGGATATGATAATCCAAAAAAACTGGTGGTGGCATGGATGGATTCTTTCGGTCATCGCCAGAACATATTAAATAAAAGATTTGAAGATATAGGCATCGGAATTATAGAGGGAAATTATCGGGGCAAGGAGACTGTTTTTATCGCGGCTTATTTCGGAGATAAAAAAAATGATTATTTCAGTATATTCAAGTTAATAAGAAAACATCAGTAGTATATCAAAATGGGCTTTGGGGTTTGAATTTTGTTTTTAAGGCGCGTTGTTGACATTTTTTCGCGTAACCAATATTATTTAGAGGTAGTATGATAAGTTTTGTTTATCGCGTGTTATGAGGGTGATAGATTACATGTTTAAAAATGTCTGCGTTATTTCGGCGGATATCACTATAGCCGAAGCCGTGAAAACAATGGTTGAAAAAAGAACCAATAGCTTGATCGTGGTTGACGAAAATCAAAAACCAATCGGGACTTTGTCTTCCTATACTTTGGTGAGAGAAGTCGTTCCGGCTTATCTCAAGGACGATCCGGTTTTTTCGCAATTTGGAGATGAGGGCACTTTTGAGCATTATGCCGATAAATTCAAAGATGAAAAAGTTTCAAAGTTTATGCATAGGGATTTTCATATTTTGACGGAGACCGACACCATGATTGAAGCCGCTTCTTATTCCATTAAAGCGTCCAGGCGCATTTTGCCGGTGGTTGACAAGGATGGAAAGCTGATCGGAGCCATTACGAGAACTTGCATAAAAAACGCCTTGTATAACGCCATATTTAAAGATAATCCGATTAATCCCGAGCAAAATCCTTGCGTTTGCGGCAAAAGCAATAAATATTAACAAAAAAACATTTTAAAAAACTGTCTTTTGGCGGTTTTTTTTGTTTGAAACGAAGAATATGCATGAAGCTTTGGCAAGCGCGACCAGCGGAGCGATTACGGCCGCCCTGATGATTTTTTTGGGATCTTACGCGCTGATAATTTCTGAAAAAGTCCACCGCACCACAATTGCCATTTTTGGAGGAGCGTTGATGATTGTTGTCGGAATATTTCTAAATTTTTATAACCAGCATTCCGCTATTTCCGCCATTGACTTCAATACTATTGGGCTTTTGGTAGGCATGATGGTTATTGTCGGAATCATCAAAGACACCGGATTTTTTCAATACGTGTCCATCAAAGCGGCCAAAATCGCCAAAGGCAATCCTTGGAAAATTATGGCGTTATTCGCCATTGTTACGGCTTTATTTTCGGCTTTGCTGGATAACGTAACAACCGTTTTGCTGATGGTTCCGATGACTTTTGTTATCTGCGACAATTTGCGCGTCAATCCGGTGCCTTTTTTGCTGGTGGAAATTTTTATGAGCAATATAGGAGGCACCGCCACTTTAATTGGCGATCCGCCAAATATTTTAATCGGTTCCGCCGCCAATTTGTCTTTTCTTGATTTTGTAGTTAATTTGGGGCCAGTCGTTGTTGTTATGATTTTTGTTTTATTACCTTTTTTTAAATGGAAATACGGAAAAAGCATGGCTGTTTCAAAGGAAATGTGCCAGAAAGTGATGAATTTAAACGAGCGAGAAGCGATTAAGAGACCGCGCTTGCTAAAAAAATCTTTATTTGTGCTCGGACTTGTCATGCTGGGATTTTTCTTTCATGGATTTTTGGGTTTGGAAGGAGCCACTATAGCTGTTTTGGGAGCGGGATTGCTTTTGCTGCTGGACAACAAAAATCCGGAAAAAGCTTTGCATGAGGTGGAATGGACAACCATCTTTTTCTTTGTCGGTCTTTTTGTCATTATCGGCGGAATTGAGAGTGTAGGCATCATCAAATGGGCGGCGGGCAAATTAATCGCGGCCACCGGAGGCGATTTGGCGATTACCGCTATAACTATTCTTTGGGGCGGAGCGATTCTCTCGGCTTTTATTGACAATATTCCTTTTGTCGCAACCATGATTCCGCTAGTTCATGAAATGGGAAACACTTTTTCCGATCTGAATCCGATTTGGTGGTCTTTGGCATTGGGAGCTTGTCTGGGAGGAAACGGAACGTTGGTCGGCGCCAGCGCTAATCTTATTGTGGCTGGAATGGCGGAAAAATCAGGCTACAAAATATCTTTTCTGGATTTTATCAAAATGGGAATGGCGGTAATGTTTATTACCATAGTTATCGCCAATATTTATCTTTTAATAAGATATCTTTAGCGGCTTTTGGCGGAAAATGCCGGTCGCGCTCGAATGCTTAAAAGTAAAACAATTTTTTTTGTTTTATTTTTACAAATGCGAAAAATATGTGTTTGCATTTCTATGGCAATTTGATAAAATATGAAAATAGGGATTGTTACGCGACCACAGGCGCAATTCGCATAATACGAATAAATAAGGGTAAAGTCCTGAATTTCGGACCAGATTATGGTATTATTGTATCATGAAATACCTTTGTCCGAAATGCAAAACTAATACTAAATTTTATCAATTAAAAGATAGACGAATTAAATGTTCCAAGTGTCACATTAGAATTTCTCCCAACAAAAAAAGATTTAAAATAGATACGAAAATTTCTAGGTTGGTAGTTTCTGAATTTGCTTTAGAACATTCTACCGAGGTTATTCTCAGCAGAGTTAAG
>JBBINP010000012.1:0-20353 GCA_037443825.1 Candidatus Moraniibacteriota bacterium | reverse complement strand
TTGGTATTAGCGGCCTGAAATTTCTTGCTCGCGAGATTTTTATCTACAAAAGTAGAAATCTTATATTGGTATTAGCGTTTCCGTATTTAATTGTTCCTGAATTCATCTACAAAAGTAGAAATCTTATATTGGTATTAGCGGTGTTTGACAGCCAACTGCGTAAGTTATCTACAAAAGTAGAAATCTTATATTGGTATTAGCGAGCGAAAATGGCTAATATAAGCCAAAAAGATACAAATAGCGCACTGAAGCAATCTACGACTTTTTGGCTTATATAAAGATTTTGATTTTTATAAAGACCATGGTTTCGCATAAAATACCCTCATAAAGATTTATACCTTTTCGCGTTTTTAATGTTCTAGCCGAAAAACATCACTTCTTTTTCTTCCTGCGATGGATAACCGATTCTAATTATCTTTTTTTCGCAGGATTCGCATATTCCATATATTATCACACTGTCGTTGTTTGTAAAGATTTTTTTATACCTGTGGTTCAGTTCCAGTTTTATGTTTTCCAAAATTCGTCGGCTGTTTTTTATTTCAAAAACAGAATACTGCAACCGTCGCCCGTATTGTTCCAGAAATTTTGAAAACCTGGTTCTGGTTTTGTCGTTTTCAATGTCATAAGAAACAATAAACATACTTTTATTAACGATTGATTTTAATGTCAAAAACTGGAAAGTCGGCTCCAGAAACAACAAAGTGGCGATAAAGACCCCTTGCATAAGAAAAAATTTCTTCTTTGTTTTCCATTATGGCGCCGGAAAATATCGCCAAATATTTCTGCTGATTATCAAAACATAGGGCATATTTTCCGTTTATGTATTCAAAATCAAGATTACTAATCTGTTTTAAATTGTGCGATTTCAGCAACTGGCGGTCTATCAGACAACGAAACGGCTCCACCGCGTCGCAGGAAAGAGATTTTCTTTGAAAAAACAATTTGTGATAAAACCCTTTGTATGTGTCAAACCCGTGCAATTTCAGCAAAGCGTCCATAAAATTAAAAAGCAGGGTATATCCGATGTCCAAAAGAACATTATTGGGATCATATTTTGTTCTCGGCATTCGGCGCGTCCAGTTTATACGATTAAAATATTCGCGAAAAAAATTTTTCGTGTAATTTCCTTCCAGGCCCAAAAGTTCTTTTTCTTCTTTTGTTTTTCCAATTTTTTCATTCAATTCGCGCGACGCTTTTTCAAAATCGCCGATGATGTTTTTTTCCTTTAACAATCTGAACTGGTTGATGATTTTGTTGGCAACTAATTTTTTCGCCATTGCCAAATCATTCTTGTTTTCATATTGATTCTTCCGCAAAATATAATTGCTTTCCAGTCCCGCGTCAATTGAAGCGTAGCAGTTAAAATTATCGCTTAAAAGAAAAAGCGCGATGCCGTATTTTTTGCATTTTCTGATTAAAACACTGGATAAAGTAAAATTACCGATGATAAAAACGGCAAAAACCTTAAAACACGATATTTTATTCGCGTTTTTTCCGTCTTTTTTGTATAAAATATTGTCGTTTTTGAATTGCAAAGAATTTTCAATTCCGCTTCTGGCTTCTACGAACAATATTTGTTTTTCCCTGAAATCAGGCAATGAAATCATAAACCTTATTTCACTTGTTGCACAGTTCGCAATAAACGCAATTGGCGCATTTGTTCGGATTAAAGCTCCTGTTAAAATTTAATAAATCAAAATGTCGCATTTTTTGAATTATTTTTCCAAATTCAAACTCATCCCTTCCGCTCGGATTTTTGACTTCATATCTTTTGTTGTCCGACAGCGAATGAACAAACAGTTTTTTTACCTGATAACCCATTTCTTCAAGGCAGAACATCTGGGCGTATAATTGCAAAACATATCCGTCATAAATTTTTTTCACTTTATGTTTTCTTTCTATCAGATATTTTTTTTCCGCGTCATAAACGTCAATTTTTCCCGCTAAATTATATTTCAATGAATAAACGGGCAGTCCTTGAATATATCTTTTTGCCGTGGAATACTCCCCCTTTTCAATGTTTTCATGGCTTATTTTGCCAACCGTCTGCGCTTCGCGATGATACGTTTTTTGATCATAATTTTCATAAAACGAATGGAAATACAGCGACATCGGGCAAAAAACAAAGTCGTTTAATTTGGAAATTTGGATGTAGGTTTCCATAATTTTTAACAGCAACAAAAACAGCATAGTGTATACCTATGCCGTTTTTTTGTCAAATGTTTTTTCAATGGCTATTTTGCCCTCACAAAATCATCCCAATCGGAATTTGTTATGAATAAATCAGGATTTTCCGGATTTTCTTTAATTCTTTTTAAAATCATTGCTCCTTTGCGCGCGATGTTGTATGCTCCATTCGCGTCTCCGTTTGTTGGAAGCTGAACTTCATATTTTTTGCGACTGTCGTAATAGTCGTTTATTTTTTCCGACCAAATCGGCGACTGAAGAAAATCGCTTTTGTCTTCATCTTTTGTCTTGTCCGAATTCCTGATTTGATTCAGCAAATTCCAAAAGAAAATCAGGTTTTTCCAATGGAAATCTGATTTTGAATAAATTTCTTCATTTATCTTTTTTACATCCATGCCTGAAAACAAATCCACGAATTCATCGCGCAAATTATATTTTCTCATGGAACCGCGTTCGCCTTCCGAATTTTTCTCGTTTCTGCTCCAATAATATCTTTCCAGTTTTTTGTGCGCGCGCAATGTCCATTCGCCACAATCAAAACCATAGCATTCTTCATTGTCATCAAAAAATATTCTTATGCCAGTCTCTTTCCATTTCTTTTTTATATTTTCAAGCGTTTCCGAATTGGAGATATAAATCTTTTTTCTCCATCCGGTTACAGGATCGGTGATTGAAGTATGGTTAGACCGGACATAAAACATAACGCCCCATTGCTTGGCTTTTTCAAAAAACTTCATTTTATTAACGGGCGGCGTTAATTGATAAGCATTCAACGCACCTCCAATTTCTTCAGTGGTCTTGTCTTTTAAAATTACATGGTTTAATTTTTTTGCTAAATTTAATTCAAAATTTTTATAAACAGCTTTTTCAAATTTAGCAGTTCTTTCGATTTTAAACTCGTTGTTTAAATTTTCCAGAATTATGATGGCATTTTTACTTATTGCAAGTTTATAAATCTCAAAAACAACCTGTGATAAATATCCTTCTTTCAAATCCTTGATTTTACCTATCGCGTCCCATGATTTTCTGGCCAAAATTCTTTTTTTCTCGTAATAATCCAGCAGTAAGCGATAGTCGACATATTCAACTTTTTCTTCGGTGTTTTTTAGTTTTATGTTTTCCAATTTATTATATCCCGCCCACTCTTCGCTCCATTCTTTTTTGTCTTCGTATTTATAAACAATTTTTTTCTTGTTCGTTTCGTTTTTTGTTTTTATTTGATTAAAACTTCCTTGTTTGATAATTTCTCCATTTTGACTGATTAGGGAATAATAAAGCAGATGTTTTTCTCCGCGGTCAATGCCGAGAATATTGATTTTTTCTCTTTCTGTTTTCAGAAAATTGTTAATTAAGCTTTTAAATTTAATGTTTGCTGGTTTCCCGTAATTTATAGTTATGGGAATATGCAAAAATATCTTATCCTCAGCGTATCTTTTGGCATCCAGGACTTCTTTTCCTTTTTTGTCCTTCTTTTTGTCTAATTTGTCCGGCTGCCCTTTTCTGAAAAATATTTCTCCTCCGCCGTTTAAGATAAATTTTATGTCTTGTAGGTTTTTGCTTGAAAACAATTCCAGCCAATATATGCTATGCGAGTTTTTGTTTCCTTCTTTTTTTAAATTAACCAAGTCCTTGTTTAAAATTTCAAACAAATATAATTCGCCTTTTTTAACGCCTTGATTCAATAAATATTCATCAATGGGACGAAAGGACATGTCAAAAGAATTTTCCAACGCTTTTTTTATGTCATTGTCAAATTCTTTTTTTGTTTCGTAATTTTTTTCAACAACATCTCTTAGTTTTGGATATTTTTTTAAATAATTATCTCTAACGAATTCCTGCAAACGCTTTACGGCTAACATCGGGTCTTTTTTTCCTATGTCGCCGTAAGATTTTTTAAATTTACCCAAAAAACCCTTGCCAGCCAACGTTTGAAACTTCAGATTATTTAAAATCAACCTTTCCCATTTTGAATGTTCAACATAAACTTTGTTTTCCTTGTCAGTCCTAAAAAAGCCTCTGTTTGTTAAAATTCCAAGATAAATTTTTTCTTCGTTTCTTATGATAACAGCTCCCTTGTTTTTTTCTTGCCCGTCGCTAAATCCTCCCAGCAAACTGCCGTTTTCAAAGTTCAATTTGATTTTGTTTTTGCTGAAAGATTTTTTCGCCAGATGATTTCTGAAGGCATTGTAATATTGATTTAGAACTGTTTCTTGAACATAAGCGTCCACTGTTTCATAAAAAACATCGTCTTTCTCATTTTCTTCCCCTACGCCGTGGTATTTAATCATTCTTTCAATGGCCAAAAAGCTGTCGCAGATTTTTTTTATTAATCTTGTGTGATCTTTTTTGTTAAATTCCTTGTTTTTTATTTTTTTAAACTCTTTAATGTTTTCGTTTAATTTTAAAAAGTTTTTTCCAACCTCGTGTTGCCAAATAGATAAAAAAGTCAGCCACGCGTTTTCTTTAAACAGCGCTTCGTATTCGCCTTTTCCGCTTTTTGCGTCAATTCTTCCTGATTTAAATAAATTTTCTGAGTTTTTTTCTGTTTCTAATGACCGCCTGATGTCCGCTAGCGATATCTTTTTTGGTATTGAATATTCACCGGTTTCTCTGTTTTTGTTTCTCGTATTTATGGCTTTTTTACTCGCTAACGCATCCGACAGGATGCGCCAATTCACAAACCACATACTTGAAACAGTGTTTAAACTTGTTTTGTTAAAATAAATGGCATTTAAATCAAAATCATTTTGTTCGTTAAAAAATTTTTTATACAAATCCTTCACTCCTTCAATCAGTTTTTTTTCTTTTAAATCCAGTTTAATTTTTTTATTTTGTGAGTATATTAAATCAGAAACCGCCCTCCACTCCTTTCCCTCTTCAATTTGAAAAATGTCGAATATTTTTTTACCGCAACCGATTTGTTTGTATAAATTTTTAAATTTCGGCGTTTTGATAAAAAAATTTTTCTTTTGTTGACAAAAAAGATTTGTTTCTTTGTTTAATTCCCCGATATTTTCATTGAATTTTTCTATGCCGATTTGATTTAAACATTTGTTATAACTTTCCAATAAAAAAACTTTTTCATAATTTTTAAATTGCGGAATATTTTTTAAAAAATCGTTGAATTTTTGCCTGTTTTCAAAAAAACGATACAAATTTTCGTTTACAATTCTGTTCGCGATGCTTGTCGACTTGTTTTCTCCGGAATAATAATTTTCCCTGTTTTGATTAAAACCGGAAAAATAAGTGAAAAATTTTTTAAATTTTTCTATAATTTTCTCCTTATCCGGATTTAATTTTTTCAAAATCTGTAAAGCACTTTTTTCAGTCAGAATTTCATGGTTATTGTTTTTAAGATTTATGTCTGCAAAATCTTTGTTTTTCCATTTTTCTCCTTGGTTGTCAAATAACTTTACCACCTCTTTTCTTAACTCTTCCTGTAATTTTTCAGTGTCTTTATCTTCATTTTTTTCGGCTTTGTTTTTTTCTTTGATGTTTTTTTGATATATTTTTTCCAGTTTTTCCATAATATCACCGGACAGCTTCGCGTTTTGCAATGACTCGTTTATAAATCTTTCGTGAAGTTTATTAAACATCGGCTTCATTTCTTCATTATAAAGCTTGTCAATTTTTTCGTCTTCATCTATCACATCTCTCAAAGAATTTGTTTCAATGGTCGGTTTTAATTCAAATCTCAATGTTTTTGTCAGACTATAAAGATTTGTGAAACCATTAAAAACGCTCTTGTTTTCCGTTTTATTGCCGTTCATTTTTTTATTAGAATTAAAAATTAGTTTCCCTGTTTATTTTAAAATAATCCTAAATCTCTCCCCAGTTGTCTCCGATTTTAACATTAACCGCGAGCGGAACACTGATCTTGTGCGCGTTTTCCATGATTTCCCTGACTTTTTCGCCCGCTTCTCCGGCAATATCCTCTTTCACTTCCAATAGCACCTCGTCGTGAATTTGCAAAATTATTCTGACATCCGGATTTTTTCCGTATTCTTTCCATATGCCGACCATTGCCAGCTTCACGATGTCCGCCGCCAATCCCTGAATCGGCATATTGATCGCCATACGCTCGCCGGAGTTCGCCACCTGAAAATTGGGCGAATTTATTTCCGGAACATAACGCCGCCGCCCCAACTCCGTTTCCACGTAACCGTGTTTTCTGGCAAATTCCTTCGTGTCGCGCATATATTTCGCCACGCCGGAAAATTTTTCCATATAAGCGTCAATGAATTTTTTCGCTTCCTCCCGTTCAATGCCGGCCGCTTCGGAAAATCCAAAAACGCTCATTCCATAAATAACTCCGAAATTAAGCGCTTTGGCGGCGCGCCGCATTTTTTCCGTCACCTGGCTCGGCGCGACTTTATTAATTTCCGCCGCTGTCGTCCGATGCGCATCCTCCCCGCGCAAAAATGTACCGATCATTTTTTTGTCGCCGGAAACATGCGCCGCCACGCGCAAATCAATTTGTGAATAATCCGCGCTTACTAGCTTATAGCCGTCTTCGGCAACAAATGCTGTCCGTAAAACTTGGCCCAAATCGGTGCGAATGGGAATGTTTTGTAAATTTGGATCCGAAGAAGACAAGCGTCCGGTCGCCGTCACTGCTTGATTAAAGGTTGTGTGAATGCGCGATTTTTTATCCACCAGCTCGGGCAACGTATCAAGATAGGTTGTTTTCAGCTTAAATAGTTCTCGATATTCTTCAATTTTTTCAATTATCTTATGCTTATCTTTAATTTTTTGGAGTTCCGACGATGCGGTTGAGAGGCCGGTTTTGGTTTTCTTGATTTCATCCGTTGGAATTTTCAGTTTTTCAAATAACACTTCACGCAATTGTTTGGGTGAATTAACGTTAAACGGCCCGCCGCCCAATTCATGGATAGATTTTTCCAAGTGTTCAATTTTTTTTCCGATGTTTTTGGAAATGCCTTGGAAAATAACCGTGTTTAGTTTTATGCCGGCCATTTCCATTTGAGCCAAAATTTTTATGAGCGGGAATTCCACCTGGCCGAGCACGGCTTTCAAATTTCTTTCGCCCTGTTCCTGGCTAATAATATTTATTTTTTCTTCAAAGGACGCTTTGAGTTTGAAAATATAATCGGCCACCCGGCAAATTTTTTGCGCTACCATTTCTTCCGATTCAATCTCTAGTCCCATTTGCCCTGTTTTGGTTTTAGCTTCAATTTCTTCGCCCAATTCTTCCAAGACCAGATTCTTAAATTCAATTTTTCCGCCCGGATTCAAAACATAAGCCGCCAGCATCACGTCATATAATTCGCCTTGCAAATCAATTCCATGCTTTTTCAAAACTTCATAAACATATTTCAAATCATACCCGATCTTTTTAATATTTCCGTCTTCCAAAATATTTTGGATTTTATGCTTTAGGCCCTGAACTTCTCTGAAAGAGACATATCCCGCTCTTCCTCTTTTCCAACAAAAAGCCGCGCCCAACAAATCGCTGTTATAATATTTGTCGCCGGTTGTTCTGAGATAAATCGCGACTTCTTCTTGTTTTTTCAATTCTTCAATAAATTCCCCGCATTTGTCTTTGGCAATTAATTCAAATTTAAAATCTTTTACCCCGTTGAATTTTGCCGCTAGCAAATCGGTTTCGCCGGATTCAATTGGGGCGCCGCTCATACTGCTTTCCGGCAATCTTTTGATTAAGCTAAAGAAATTTAATTCTTGGAACAAGCCGATGATTTTTTTCCGGTCAAAATCGCGCGTCATCGCTTCGTCCAAAATTAATTTTACCGGCGCGTCGGAAACGATGGTTGCCAGTTTCTTGCTCAAAATCGCCTGCGCCCGATCGCGCTCCAGTTTTTCCCTGACCGCGCTTTTAATTTCGGCGAGGTGTCCGTACACTCCTTCAATTGTTTTGTATCGCTTCAAAAGATCGCTGGCTGTTTTTTCACCGACGCCTTTAACGCCGGGAATGTTGTCCGAAGCGTCGCCACGCAATCCTTTAAAATCAACTATTTGCTCCGGCTTTAGGCCGTATTTTTCTTCCACTCCTTTTTCATCATAAATAACCGTGTCGGAAATTCCGCGCCGCAAAGCGTAGACCTTTGTTTTCGGGCTAACCAACTGCAAAGTGTCCAGATCGCCGGTCACGATGATATTTTCCGTTTCAAATTCCAGATCCGATTTTTCGGATTGTTTCACGATCGTCCCGATAATGTCATCCGCCTCAAATCCTTCTTTTTCATAAATGGGAATATTGAACGCCCTGACTATTTCTTTGACGCGTCCTATTTGGGCGTAAAGCTCGTCCGGCGCTTTTACTCTGGTCGCTTTGTATTCATTGTATTCTTTGTGGCGGAAAGTCGGGCCTTTCAAATCAAATGTCGCCAGGATATAATCCGGCTGAAATTTTTCAATGACGGAAAGCAATGTTGAAGCAAAACCGTAAACGGCGTTGACCAATTCTCCTTTTTTGTTCGTAAGCGGCGGCAAGGCGTGATACGCCCGGTGAATCAAAGCGTTGCCGTCAATCAGGACTAGTTTTTTGCTCCGCGAAATTCTGCCGGAATCTGACAACTTCTCCGATGTCTGATTGTTTTTGCTCATATTTCAAGTATATGACATTTTGTATTTATTACAAATACAAAAAAGAAAATATTTGGTATAATAAGAGTATGTCCAATGAAGATAAATTTTGGCGTCCGGAAAACGCCGCCATAAACAAAAACCTAGAGGCAGAAAAATTAAACGGGACTGATAAAGCGGAAAAAAGGATTTTGTCCGGAAGACGCGATTGCCTATTCCGGACGGATCATCGCATTGGAAAGCGATGACGAAAAAGGAGTCGTTATCGGCGAAGCGGGTTTTGAACATTGAATACAAGAAGGCAGTAATTCCAATTGCCTTCTTTTTATTATTGAATTTTGTCGCGTAAAATCTATCTCACCAATTCAACGCTTTTGATGACAACGTCTTCCATCGGATGGTTGTTTTTGTCAGTTTTCGCTTTTTCAATCTTATCCACAACATCCATCCCTTCAACAACCTCTCCAAAATTAGTGTGTTTGCCGTCCAGCCACGGAGTGGAGGCGGCGGTTACGATGAAAAATTGCGATCCATTGGTGTTGGGTCCGGAGTTGGCCATCGCCAGCGAGCCGCGCGTCAATTTCCTGGAATTGAATTCGTCCGCGAATTTATAACCGGGATCGCCCTGTCCATCATCCGCCCAGTTGTCGTCCTTGGAATTTGGATCTCCGCCCTGAATCATAAAATCCCTGATAACGCGATGAAATTTGGTTCCGTCATAAAATTTGCGATCCGCCAATTGGAGAAAATTGCCGGCGGTTTTTGGAGATTCAGAAACATAAAGTTTTACTTTAATATCGCCGAAATTTGTTTTTAAAACAGCGCCGCTGTATTGTTTCAGCAAATTTTCCGCCGTTTCGCCCCCAGCCTCAATTATTTTTTTATTTTCATTTTCCACCGCTCGCTCAATTTCTTTTTCGGCTTGATTTTTGGCGTTTAACATGCCGGAAACATAACCTCCGTTTTCAATTCGCGGCGCCGCGTTCTCCTGAAACGAGTTTTGTTGCTTATCAGCCGGATTGGAACAGCCGCTCAATATCGCAATGACAGCCGCGGTTGTTAAAATTTTTTTTATTTTTTTCATTTTCATGTTCATAAGGGTTCTATAATATTATTTTTATTTCTTTAATTTCTTTTTGTCCTAATTCTTCGTTTATTTTTTGCGTCAATTTTTCCCGGTTCAGCCATAATTCGCTTGACCAGACGCTATTTTGGGGCCGGACGTATAGTTTTTGCCCGATGTATTTTTCCAGAATAAAATTGCGCGCGCCAAAATTTCCAAACTCTTCCTGAAAAATTTTCCGTGACGCGTAAAAAACGCTTTTTTCATCCCATTTTTCAAAATGACAGCGGGTTTTCAGTTCCTTTTTTTTAATAACCTCGCTTATTTTTTTCATTTTTTTATCGGCATAACAACATAAAGAAAATTTTTCAGCAAATCTTTTTTTCCGTCGGACGCCATGCGCAAAACGACCGGAGAGCTCTCGGTGTTTAAAAACAAGGCCATTCTCGGAGTAATAATATTATTAATTCCGTCCAATAAATAGCGCGGATTAAAAATTATTTCCATTTTCTTTCCCGTAAAATCTCCCTCCAGTCTGGTGTTATTTTCTCCTTTTTCCTCGGAGCGCGACAAAACAATCAGTTCTTTTTTTTCAGGGTTTATTTGCAGGAAAATTTCACCGCCTTTCACTTGAGTAAAAAAACTTGATATTTTTATGGCGCGGGAAAATTCCTCGGTGTTAAGAAAAACTTTAGTTTCAAAATCTTCCGGTATAATTTGCTTGTATTCGGGATATTTGCCGTTAATAAGCCGTGAAACAATCCGCGTGGCTCCCACCTGAAAAAATATCTGATTTTCTTCAATTGCCGTTTCCACTACTCCAGTTTCTAAATCAATAATACGGGCGACTTCCGCCAGAGTACTGGAAGGAATGATAATAGAATTTGTTTTTTTAATAAAAATATCGTAATTTTGGCTTTTTTTAGGAACAATAGTCGCCTCCGCCAAACGAAAACTGTCTGTGGCGGCAAAATTAACGCTATCCTGATTAAAAATCAAATTTACGCCTGTTAATTCCGGACGAGTGGCATCCAAAGAAACACAAGAAAGGATTCTGGGTATAATATTTTTAATCTCCTGCGACGGCAAAGAAAAAAGATAATCACTTTCCATTTCAGGAATAATTGGAAATTCATTGGCTGCCAAACCTCTTATGGCGGCTGTAAACTTTCCGCTGGAAATTTTCAATTCCTGTCCCACTACTTCCAATATAAGCGTGTCTTTTGGCGGAAGATTGGTGATAAAATTGCTTAATAATTTAGCAGGTATGGTTATTTTTCCTTCTTTTTCAATTTTTGCCCCGATTTTCAAAAAAACTCCCATTTCCAGGTTAGTCGCGCTTATTTTTAACATCCCTTTTTCAGTTTCCAGTAAAACATTTTCAAGTATCGGCAATGTTATTTGTTTTCCAATAACGCGTTCGGTGTTAAAAATCGCTTTTTTAAATTTTTCCAATATACAGGTTAATTTCATAAAAATTTATAATTTATAAATAATAATTTAATTTAATATTATTAAATAATATTATGAATAAAAAAATTGTGAATAATACGAAAACTTCCCTGTTTTTAAATATTTGTTTTTATAAAACATGTTAATTTTTTAAATAAATGCTGTGGAAAAAAAGTTATAAAAAATAAAATTATAAAATTATAAAAATTATCAACTTTTTACGCGAATTAAAATAGTATTTATTCACAGGATAATCAAAACATATTCCCAATATATGCACAAAAAATAAATAATTAGAGAGTATAAATCTTTTCGCGCAAAGCCACAATAGCTTCTTTTAAATTTTCATTTCCTTCAATTTCTTTGTTTATTTTTTCAAAAGCGTATAGAGCGGTAGTGTGGTCGCGTCCTCCAAATTGTTCTCCTATTCCGGGATAAGACGCGTTAAGCTCAATCCGCATCAAATACATGGCGATTTGGCGCGCTAAAGCGACTTCCTTGCGGCGTCCTTTTGTGGTTAAATCTTCAACGCGCACGTCATAAAAATCAGAAACAACTTTAATAATATGTTGATAATGCACACTTTTTCGTCTTCCGCTGGAAATAATGTCCGACAAAACTTTTTTTACAAAAAGAAGCGTTATTTTGGATTGCTCCAGGTCGCTGGCGGCTATAACTCGATTTAAAGCTCCTTCAAGCTCCCTGATATTGCTTTTTATGTTTTCCGCTATAAAACGGGCTGTTTCTTCGCTTAAATCAACGTTTTTTTCCGCCGACTTGGTTTTTAAAATAGCAATCCTGGTTTCTAGGTCTGGGCGATTGATATCGGCAATCATTCCGCCTTCAAAGCGGGAGCGCAGACGCTCTTCCAGTGTCGGAATGGCTTTGGGCGGGCGGTCGCTGCTGATGACAATTTGTTTGTTTAATTGATAAAGGGCGTTAAAAACATGAAAAAACTCATGCTGGGTTTTTTCTTTACCAGAGAGAAATTGCACATCATCAATAATTAAAAGATCTATTTTTTGGTAGGATTGTTTAAATAGATCAACCTTCTGGTTTTTAATTGAGTCTATGAGTTCGCTGGCAAAACGTTCCGCTGTGACATAACGAACCTTTTTTTCAGGGCAATTTTTCAATATTTCATTGCCTATTGATTGCAAAAGATGGGTTTTTCCCAATCCAACGCCTCCATAAATAAACAAGGGATTGTACATTTTTCCTAAATTTTGGGAAACCGCCCAACAAGCGGCTCGGGCCAATTCATTATTTTCTCCAACCACGAAGCTTTCAAATGTATAGCGCGGGTTGAGATTGTTTTCTTCATTAATAATGCCAGCGGAAATATCTTTTATGGAAACCGGACAAGACGGTTTTTTTAAAGCATCAACGCTTTTTGTTTTATTTAAGCCAAAATCATCATAATTATAAATTACGCAATTAATTTCTTTAATATCACCCTGGATATTTTGAAGAGCCTTTAAAATATAAGAGCGATACTTGTTTTCAAGCCATTCTTTGGCAAATCCATTGGGCACGCCAATAATCACTTTGCCGTTTTTAAGCGAAAGAATCGCGGTATTTTTAAACCAAGTGATAAAATTTGCCCGTGAAATTGAGAGTTCTATTTCTCCCAAAGCCGCTTGCCAAAGCTCATTGTGCGTCATAGACGTAAGTACCCCTTTTTTAAGTTGTCAGAAAAGAACGCATATTAAGAAATCCTCTTTAAGTCATTATGCACAAAAATAGGCAACTTAGTCAAGTTATCCACAGGGCAAAAATGTTGATAAAATGTTTATAAAATGTGAGTAAGGCGTTTTTCACTTTTTTCTTTACAGAAGCATGAAAAGGTGTTAGTGTGGGATATATGGAAATATTGCAAAACATAGCGCAAAAAGATATTTTTTTTGCCATTTTGTTTTTATTTGGAGCACAAATTGTAATTTTAATTCTTTTGGCGCTAATTTTTATTAAATTGCGAAAAATTTCTGTCAAGAGTAAGGAATTTTTTTCCGGCAAAGACGGAAAAAGCCTGGAAAATCTGATTTTAGACATCAGTCGGGAAAATAAAGCGATGGATAAAGAAATTCAGGAGTTATACAACATTTCCAATCATATTCACAAATTAACAATACAAAGCGTCCGTCAAGCTAAAATGATTCGTTTTAATCCGTTTAAGGATATTGGCGGCGAGCAGAGTTTTTCAGCCGTTTGGCTGAATGGAAAAAACTCAGGCATGATTATTTCTTCACTGCACACCAAAGAAGGAACGCGCGTGTATGCGAAAAACATTGTTAATGGAAAATCGCCTCGGCATCCGCTTACGGAAGAAGAAAAAAGAGTTTTACAGGAGGCGACCGAAGACAATAGCGGCCTGATTGCCAAAAACAGCCAAAAAATCCCTAATTCAAAATAATTTATGCAAACGCAAGAAAAAGAAAATTTAAAAACAGTCAAAATTCCTTCGTCAATTACAGTTAAAAAATTCAGCGATCTTTTGGGATTGTCGCCAGCGCGGGTTATTACGGAATTGGTTAAAAATAAAATTATCGCGACAATCAACGAAGAAATAGATTTTGAAACCGCCAGCATAATCGCCCAAGATTTTGGTTTTGAAACGCAAAAAGAATCTTGGCAGGGAGGACGGGAAATGACGTTGGAGCAGCTGATTGACATTTGCAAGGAAGAAAAGGAATCCGGAAAATATTTACAAAAAAGGCCGCCAGTGGTGACTATTTTGGGGCATGTGGATCACGGCAAAACAACTCTTTTAGACGCTATTCGCAAAACAAACGTTGTTGAAAAAGAAGCCGGCGGAATCACTCAGCATATCCGGGCTTACCAAGTGAAGAAAAAAGGAGAATTGCTGACTTTTATTGATACTCCTGGACACGAGGCTTTTAGCGCCATGAGAGAGCGCGGAGTCAGTATCGCCGATATCGCGGTTTTGGTGGTGGCAGCCGATGACGGTATCCGTCCGCAGACTAAGGAAGTGATTGAGTACGTGAAAGAAAAAAATATCCCCACGATAATAGCGATTAATAAAATTGACAAACCGCAAGCCAATATTCAAAAAGTCAAACAGGAGTTGGCTGATCACGGGATGCTGATAGAAGAATGGGGCGGAAAAATAATAAGTTCGGAAATAAGCGCCAAGCAAAATATAGGCATTGATAGCTTGCTGGACAATATTATTTTATTGGCGGAAGTGGAGGATTTCAGGGCCAATGTTAAGCGGGACGGACTGGCGGTGGTGTTGGAATCATATATGGATCCGCAAAAAGGCCCCATAGCGACGGTTTTAGTCAAAACAGGCATTCTAAAAACAGGACAGGATATTGTCGCCGGTCGCATAAAAGGAAGAATCAGGCGGATGGAAGATTTTGCCGGAAAAAATATTCAAACAGCCGCTCCCTCGTCCCCCGTCAAGATTATCGGATTGGAAAGCGTTCCTCATGTTAATGATATTGTGATGGTGATGCGGGAAGAAGAAAAAGAAAAAATGAATTTTTGGAAGTCGGAAAAAGAAAAAAGAAGCGCTTTAAATTCAAGAAACGCGCGCGGCGGCACGGAAGAAGAGAAAGCAAAAAAACTCAAGATAATTTTAAAAACCGATGTGCAGGGGTCGTTGGAGGCGATTGATCAGATTTTATCCGCTATCAAATCGGAGGATGTCGGCATTGAATATATCAACCGGAGTGTAGGCAATATAACGGAATCAGACATAAAAATGACAGCTGATTCGCAGGCGGCTATTTTTGGCTTTAATGTCGTTGTTACGCCGGTGGCCAAACGGATGGCTGAAGCTATGGGAGTGGAGATTAAGATTTATAGCATTATTTACGAATTAGTTGAGGAAGTTAGGCGGAGAATGTCCGAAATGCTTCCGTGTGAAATAAAGCGCTCCGATCTTGGTGAAGCGAGCGTGCTCGCGGTTTTTAAAACGGGCAAACGCGACATGATTGTGGGCGGACGGGTTGTCACTGGCAAAATAATAAAGGGAATGTGGCTGGAAGTAAAAAGAGCGGGTGATGTGATTGGAAAAGGAAAATTGGCCAATTTGCAGCAGAACAAAAACAACACGGAAGAAGTCAGACAGGGAAATGAATGCGGAATTACTTTTGAGGGGGAGGTGAAAATAAAAATCGGCGATACGCTGGTTTCTTACCAAGAAGAAAAAATTTTTAGGAAACTCTGATGTTATGTTGGTTCGCCTTCAAAAAATAAACGAATTGATTAAACAGCAGACGGCTGAAATTATCAGCCGCGAAATAAGCATTAAGCCAGGTGTTTTTGTCACTGTTTCTAATGTTGACACAACGCCCGATTTCAGGTATGCTCGGGTGTTTATCAGTGTTTTTCCGGAAAAAGAGCGCGGTTATGTTGAAGCGTCTTTGCGGAAAGAACAATCCGTTATTCAGCGGCTCCTAAATAAAAAAATGTGTCTCAGGATATTGCCTCAGATTGGGTTTGTGTATGATGAAACCGAAGTCAAGGCGGAAGAAGTTGAAAGAATTTTGCGTTCAATTGAAAAAGAAAAAAATTTTTCCGAGAGATAAAAATATGCAAAAATTCGCTTTTGAATTCAAAAATCTGGCGTATGTCATCAGGAAGGCCGAACAGATCCTTCTTTTTGTTCATTCCGGACCCGATGGGGACACGACGGGCGCTAATTTGGCGATTAAAGAATATTTAAACGGACTTGGCAAGAAAGTCGCGATAGCTTGCTTTGATCCCCTGCCGCAGTATCTTGAACCGCTGACAGAAGAAAAATTCCAGCATCCGGACCAGTTAATCCTTGATTCTTACGATGTGATTATTGCTTGTGACAGCGTGGAAAGAGGTTTTAATAAAGTAATCCCGTTTTTTTCCAAAAAACAAATTATTGTTTTACTGGATCATCATCCGGATATTTCTTTGCGGGGAGACATTAATATAATTGACGCCGCCTATTCTTCAGTCTGTGAGATTGTTTATGATTTTCTGATATTTTCCCGGGCGCGCTGGACTTCCAAAATCTCCACTTATTTAATGACAGGCATTTTGGGAGACACCGGTAGCTTTCAACACGCGAACACAACAACCAGGGTAATGCAGATTGCCTCGGATCTTATGAAAAAAGGCGCTCCGATTTCAAAAATTATCAACCTGATGTTTTCCAATAAAAAATTTTCCACGCTTAAATTATGGGGCAAGGCGTTTGAAAAGGCCAGAATCAATCCTCAAAACGGAATGATTGTTTCGGTGTTGACAAAAGAAGAACAGGAAAATTGCGGAAGCGGATCGGATGATATTTCTTATGTGGCCGGAATTTTAAACACCGTTCCGGGCACAAAATTCGCGCTTATTCTTTCCGAACGCGAAAACGGGGTTATAAAAGGCAGCTTGCGCAGCGAAGAATACAAAAAAATTGATGTTTCCGAAATTGCCGCGCGCTTCGGGGGCGGGGGGCATAAATTAGCCAGCGGGTTTGAATTAAAAGGGAGAATTAGGGAAGTGGAAAAGGGCTGGGAAATTGTTTAAACAGGCCAAGGTGTATTAAAAATCAAGAATTTGATATACTGGTGGCATATAATTTCTTTGTTTTTTGTGGCATGTTTGTCGGTTGTCACGTTTCTATTGCTGGCGGAATCTGGAACGCGCCAAAAAACGCGGCTGATTTGAAATGCGAGGTGATGCAGATTTTCACTCGCTCTCCGCAAGGCGGGCCGGCGGCAAAACTTACGGAAAAAACAATCCAGTTATTCAAAAAATCAATTTTGTCGGAACAGGAAAAAATTTTTGATTTTTATATTCATACTCCATATTATATAAACTTTGCGTCGCTTAACAATCGCATTCGCCATGGTTCCGCGGGTGTTGTGCGCGATGAACTGGAAAGAGGATGCCTTCTTGGCGCCAGATGCGTAATAACCCATTTGGGTTCAGCCAAAGACCTGGGAGAAAAAAAGGGAACGGAAGAAGTTGTTAAAATGATTAGAAAAACTCTGGATGGATATTCCGGAGAGACGAAATTGTTGATTGAAAATTCCGCCGGCGCCGGCGCCATTATCGGCGATGATTTCAGGGAAATAAAAAAAATACTTGATGGTGTCGGCAGTTCGTCAATTGAAGGAGTGTGTTTGGACACACAACATTCTTTTGCTTCAGGATACGACTGGCGCGATTTTGAAGAAAACATAAACAGGATAGACAAAGAATTGGGCGTTGAAAATATCAAGCTTATCCATGCCAATGACAGCCAGTCGGACTGCGGCTCGCGCAAAGACCGACATGAGCATATTGGCAGGGGAAAAATCGGACAGGAAGCATTTCAAAAAATCATTCTTTTCGCGAGAGAAAATGGCATAAATTTAATTTGCGAAACCGACTGGCCGGGAGTGGAAAAAGACATCGCGCTTCTAAAAAAAATGCGCGAGAACTCAACTTCGCGGAATTAAAAGCAAAGAGTGTCTTTTTGCGACGCGCCAGGAATGTTTTTTGCCAAACAAGCGCGAGACGTTTGCGGGCGATAAATAAAACCAATGAAGAAAAAAATATCCATTCGGAACAAATCCGTTTATGGCGGAAAAATTGCGATCATATCTGACGCGCACAATAATCTGGTTAATCTCAAAAAAACCATTGATTATTGCGCGCGGGAAAATATTCAGACAATAATTTGTTGCGGAGATTTGGCCAGCACGGAAACGTTGGAATATTTAAGCGACAATTTTTCAGGCGTGATACATTATGTTTTCGGCAATATGGATAGTGGACAGTCGCGGATTCATGAAGCGCCGCGAAACCGCGAAAATGTGAAAATTTATCTTGATTTCGGCGAAATTGAGGTTGGCGGCAGACGCGTCGGCTTTGTCCATTTTCCGGACGCGGCGAAAAAGTTATGCGAAACCGGAAAATACAAAATTGTTTTTTATGGACATACGCATAAACCATGGTCTGAAAAAATAGGAAATTGCGCGTTATTGAATCCCGGCAATGTGGCGGGTGAAATTTATCCGCCGACTTTCGCGGTGTGGGATGTTGACGCGGATGAGTTTAATTTGATTCGCGTGCGTGATTTAAAATAAATTTTCCAGGGCGAAATCGCAAAATTCAGAATCGCAAGCGATAATTTAATTTTGCGCCACGGATGCTGTTTTTATTTTTATATTATTTGAGGCTAGATGATAACCAAACGGCAACAAATAGAAAATCTTAACAGCCGCATGATGAAATGCGAAAAGTGCGTTCTGCGCAAAACATGCCGGCAAGTTGTTTCCGGCGAGGGCGGAACAGGAGCGGAAATAATGTTTGTCGGCGAAGGTCCCGGACAAAAGGAAGACGAGACCGGACGTCCGTTTGTCGGCGTGGCGGGAAAGTTTTTGGACGAAATGTTGGGGATTATAAACCTGAACAGAAACGAAGTTTATATCGCCAATGCGGTCAAATGCCGTCCGCCGCAAAACCGCGATCCTTTGCCGGAAGAAGTCGCTGCTTGCTGGCCATGGTTGTTGGAACAAATTAATATTATTAATCCTAAATTGATTGTCACGCTTGGCCGCCATTCAATGGAAAGATTTTTGCCTGGACGGAAAATTTCACAAATTCACGGCAGGGCCATGCGCCGGAATATTCCGGAAATCGGTACACGCGTTTTTTATACTCTTTATCATCCCGCCGCCGCGCTTTACAACGGCGGAATGCGGGAAGTTTTAATCAATGATTTTAAGCAAATCCCAAAAGTCTTGGAGGCGGTTAAAAAGGAGAAAAAGCTGGGCAACTAAAAAATCCAAAAGTTTAATCTTGGTGGGCGAGGAGGGACTTGAACCCTCAACCTAAAAATAGGGCAACATTTTAAGTGTTGTGCGTTTACCAATTTCGCCACTCGCCCAAAAGTGTCAGTGAGGTCGCGCCCGGAATTGAACCGGGGTAAAGGGTTTTGCAGACCCGCGCCTAACCACTCGGCCACGCGACCAATAAAACCATATTATCAAAGCGGAAACCGCGCGTCAATTTTTAAAAAACAAAAACGCCCCGTTTTGCGGAGCGTTTTCGCCGTTTTTTTTAATTTATCACTTCCGCCATGAGATTCCTGCGTCCAAAAGCGAAGGCCTCTTTCTTAGTTTCCATATAAATATCAAACTTATTTCCCTTGATCGCTCCCCCGCGATCTTCGCAAATATAAGTTCCATATTTTTCAATTTTAATTTTTGTCCCAAAAGGGAATTGCGGCGGACAGGCGATAGTGTGCCTTTCTTTGACTTTTAATCCGCTGGCAGTAATGCCGTCTGATTTTCCGCATTCATCCGCGGCGGCGGTATAAGCCGAAGCGTTGATGGCAAATTTTCCTTCCGGAAGATTTTTCCATAAATATCCTTGTTTTTTCATCCATTTTTCCAGAACAGCGCTTCGTTTTATTTCATCGGGAGATTTGACTGGAACATATCCATCAAAATTATAAATTATGGGACGATCGGGTTCGTAACTCTCAATTGCCATACCCCCGATAAATTGTATATTTTCTTTTGTTTTAAAAATGAGTTTTGTTTCATTGTTGCCTTTTATTTCGGCTGACAAGGCATATTGCGGAAAAATCATATTACAAGCCGTAAGGATAGCCACGACAGCCCCGTAAATACGCATACAGTGAAATTTAATAATTAAAAAAGCTGTTTTTACAGCGACTGGGGATTATAGCATTTATTTTTTAAAAAGTCAAAGGGCGATAGAATATTTTGGCTTAAATAAAGCTTTTGTTTAAAAGACGCATAGCCATTTTTGGCTTCAAAAAGCCAAAAAAACAAAAAAATCCTTTCAAGAGGACTTTAAATTAAGGAGTTGCGCAATATATCTTCCGGTATTATAGGGTAAAGTCCTGAATTTCGGACCAGATTATGGTATTATTGTATCATGAAATACCTTTGTCCGAAATGCAAAACTAATACTAAATTTTATCAATTAAAAGATAGACGAATTAAATGTTCCAAGTGTCACATTAGAATTTCTCCCAACAAAAAAAGATTTAAAATAGATACGAAAATTTCTAGGTTGGTAGTTTCTGAATTTGCTTTAGAACATTCTACCGAGGTTATTCTCAGCAGAGTTAAG
>JBBINP010000011.1:0-20669 GCA_037443825.1 Candidatus Moraniibacteriota bacterium | reverse complement strand
CTTAACTCTGCTGAGAATAACCTCGGTAGAATGTTCTAAAGCAAATTCAGAAACTACCAACCTAGAAATTTTCGTATCTATTTTAAATCTTTTTTTGTTGGGAGAAATTCTAATGTGACACTTGGAATATTTAATTCGTCTATCTTTTAATTGATAAAATTTAGTATTAGTTTTGCATTTCGAACAAAGGTATTTCATGATACAATAATACCATAATCTGGTCCGAAATTCAGGACTTTACCCAATTTTAATATGAAAATATTGGTTACCGGCGGAGCCGGGTATATCGGTTCGCACACTGTCAGAAGAATGAAAAACGCGGGATATGATTCCGTAATTTTTGACAATTTATCATCCGGACACAAAGAGGCGGTGAATGGTTTTGATTTAATCGTCGGAGATCTTGGAGACAAAGATAAACTGGCGAAAATATTTTCCGAAAATAGTTTCGGGGCGGTTATCCATTTTGCCGGATCCATTGAGGCCGGAGAATCCATGATTGATCCGAAAAGATTTTTTGACAATAACTTGAAAAACGGCCTTAATCTTTTGGAGGCGATGCTGGAACATAACGTCAAAAAAATAATATTTTCTTCCACGGCCGCCGTTTATGGCGAACCGGAAAAAATGCCGATTGGAGAAAACGATCTTAAAAATCCGACCAATGTTTACGGTCTTACCAAGCTTATGTTTGAACAGGTATTGGAAGCTTATGACCGCGCTTATGGAATCAAATCCGTTTGTCTTCGTTATTTCAACGCGGCCGGCGCCGATCCCTCGGGGAAAATCGGAGCGGACCATAAACACAAAACTCATCTGATCACATCAATGCTTTTAACGGCTTTGGGAAAAAAAGAGTCAATAAAAATTTTCGGCACCGACTATCCCACTCCGGACGGAACAGGCGTTCGGGATTATGTGCATGTGTCGGACTTGGCCGACGCGCACGTTTTGGCGCTGGAATACCTTGAAAAAAGCAATCGTTCCGAAAAATTCAATCTTGGCAACGAAATCGGAACATCGGTTCGGGAAGTTGTCGCAACGGCCAAAAAAATAACCGCGGTTGATTTTCCGGTTATTGAAGCTCCGAGAAGAGACGGCGATCCGGCAAAACTTTTTGCCAGCTCGCAAAAAGCGAAAAAGATACTGGGCTGGAAGCCAAAATTTGATTCCATTGACGCTATTATTGAAACCGCATGGAATTGGCACAAAAAACACCCTGACGGCTATCTATCCTAATTATTGAGATTATCGAGAGAGATTATTGAGGTTCAACCTCAATAAATATATTCCCCACGTTTTTAAAACTTTCTTCTCCCGCCTTTAATAGTCTCTCAATTTCCTTGTAATAGCTACCTTCCCCTCCAAAAAAATCGAGATATTGTTCTCGGGAAGTTAAGGATGGTAAATTTTTACGGCCAATATAGTCAGATAAACTGCTCCACTTATAGCCACTTAAAAAATCCATCTTCAATTTTATGGAGGTTGAACCTCGATAAAATTTGAGAGGATTCATGTGGATATAAGATGGAATATGAATATACTGCGCTTCATTTTCAATTAAAACCGCCTTAAATCTTCCTTGAAAAAGTCCGCCTACTCTCGCATGTTTTTTGTTGAAATACATCGTATAGCCGGTTCCCAGTTTTTGCATAAATTTGATAATGCCGTTTTCCCTCTTTTGCTTCAATAATAAATGAAAATGATTCGGCATCAATACAAAAGCCAAAATTTCCACTAATAATTTTCGCGACTTTTTATATTGAGGTTCAACCTCGATAGACTTGGATTTGAAACTGTAGGAATTGTTCGTGGTGGAATTTTCATCATTAAATTCGAACATATCATAGATAAATCGGTAATATTCCTTTTGTCCGGTAAATATAGTCCTTTTCTCAACTCCCCGGTTGTAGATATGGTATATTTCATCTTTTACAAAGGATGGTTTCTTCATAAAGGTATTATACCAAATAATTTATCGAGGTTCAACCTTGATAAACCTCAATCTGTCAACTTTATCAAGGTTGAACCTTGATAAAGTTGACTCGATGGGATTAAGATTGGTGGTGAGTTATTTTGCCCATTTTGTTTTTATGTAATTTCGCTCTTTGATAAATTGTTTGTGTCTTTTTCGGCGGAATATTAGAGCGAAAATATCGGCGTCGGACAGGCGACTGGCGGATTCACAGTGGTATAGCTTCGCGTTCGGAGCGCACATTATTTTGTATCCCCTTTCGCGCAGGCGCAAGCAATAATCAACATCGTTGTAGGCGATCGGCAGATTTTTTTCGTCAAAACCGCCGAGTTTCAAAAATAAATCTTTTCGGGTCATCATGCAGGCGGCGGTCACCGCCATAACTTCTCTAGGTTTCGAAAAATCAATATTTTTTTCTTCAGACATTCTTGAAGTGTGCGCCGGACCATATTTGGGATGCATTTCAATGCCGATATGCTGGATTTTGCCGTTTGGATACAATAATTTCGCGCCAACTGCCCCGACTTTTTCATCATCAAAGCATTTTAACATCTCCTCCAGCCAATTTTCAGAAATGACTTCCGTGTCATTATTCAAAAAAAGAAGATGCTCCCCGCTCGCTTCTTTTGCCGCAAAATTGTTTATTGCGGAAAAATTAAAAGATTTTGGATAATCAATAATTTTTACTTTTGAATTTTTTGATATTTCAGAAAGATATTTTTTAGTTACCGCTTCTTTGCTATTATTATCAATCAAAAGAATATTAAAATTATTGTAAGCCGGTTTTTTTAGAATGCTTGCGATACATTTTTCTAAAAAATTAACCTTATCACGAAAAGGAATGATTATTGATACGATCATGGCTTTTGCTATATATGGCGATCAAAATAACTTTCGTCAAACAATTTGGTTTTAAAAATATTATTTATAATTTTTTTGATCCTAATCGGTATGCAGCGCCCCATAGTCCTTAATGGATAATTTTTCCATTCGTTTTTATCCAAAATACCTGCAAGAGCAAATTTTAACTTAATAATTCTCAACTTTTTTGATGTAAATTTCATTATTCCTTCAAATAAACTGGATGATTTCCAAATAAGCCTTAAATTTTTTAAACTTTCGATGGTGTACAATGGGGCATGTTTTTTCTTTATATATTCATATATCTTGTCGTGTTTTGCCCTGGCATCATCTATCATCGATTTGCCATGTTTTCTGTATCTAAAAAGAGGTTCTTTTAACAGTTTGCCAAACCAACCTTTTTCGCCTAGGCTAATCCAAAAATCCCAATCTTCATAACCATCTTTCATATTTTCATCATAGCCGCCAACATCTTCCCAAGCTGATTTTCTCACTAGCGCACAGACTGTCGGATGATTAAAAAACAGAAGGTCATAGAAGTTATATTCTTGATTTTTCCAAACAAAATTGATGTCGCCAAAAAAACGAACATAGGTATAAACAAATCCAATTTTTGGATCTTTTTTTATTTCTTCATAACACTTTTTCAACATTTCCGGTTCAATAAAATCATCTGAATCCAGCGGTAAAAAAAAATCGCCGCGAGATTCTTTGATCCCAGTATTTCGAGCGTTGGAAAGATGACCATTTTTTTGGTGAATAATTTTTATTTCAGGATATTTCTTTTTCAATTTATTTAAAACCACTAATGTTTTTGAGTCTGTCGATCCATCATTAACAATTATGATTTCAAAATCGTCAAATGTTTGTTCAATCACGCTAATGACATTATCCTCAACAAATAAACCATGGTTATAACAAGGAATTACGACTGATATTATCGGTGTTTTTTCTTTTGTGGTTTCTTCTTTCATCCAAAAATTTAAGTTTCAGTAGAAAATATCTTTATATATTCAGCAATCATTTTATCTTCAGTATATTTATCCTTAACACTTTCACGCGCCATTATTTGCATTTTTTTAAGTAATTCGTGATTATCCAATAAATAAGATATCTTTTGAATAAACTTTTTTATGTCTCCTACATCATTAATTAAATAACCATTTTCTCCATCTATAATTAATTTATTCAACTCTCCCACATTAGTGGAAACAACAATGTTTTTCATTGACATTGCTTCAATCGCGGCCATGGGAAAACCTTCAATATCAGACGTTATAACCAGAATATCACTTTTTTTTAAAATATCTTCTGGCTCAACAAAACCGAGAAATTCAACCTTATCTAAATTATTTTTTTTAACATATTTTTTCATATCACTCATTAACGGACCATCGCCAGCCATAAAAAACTTAATATTTTTTCTTTTAGACAATGCTAATGCAATTTTCAAAAAATCAAAAGGGCGTTTCTCGATAGAGAACCTTCCCATAAATATAATTCTAATCACCAAACTATCTTTTTTGATATTTTCACCATTAAATCTGTTTTTTGTATCTACCCCATTATATATCACACTGACTTTATTTTTACTTACTCCTTCATAACAAATAGATTCACAAATTTTGGAAGAAATTGCAATATGAGTATTAATATAACTATCCATAGCACATGCCTGTTTATAATAACCAGCTTCAGAGTCATTATGAATAATATCTAACACCCTAATATCAACAAAATCTTTTGAAATTTTTTTAACTACTTGATAAAAAAAACTGGAATGAATACCGCATATCATTTTTATTTTTCTTGTTTTAATGAAATTATTAAAGAAATCAATAAGAATGTCTCTGGGAATATAGTTTGCAATATGATAAATCGTTGGAACTATTTTATCAAATTTTTTATTCCATTCATTATTTGAAACTTCTGTTGTTATAATATATATATTATAACCCACATTTTGAAGACCTTTAATAACACTAAGTAAAACCGACTCTACCCCGCCACAATTTAACCATGGCAAAACAAAAAGCACTGATTTTTTTATTTCTTTATAGTGATTTATTGAAGATAAATTTTCTAAAGGATTAATCACTTTCACACAATGACTGATTTTTTCTTGAAGTTTTTTTATGTATATATCATTCCTAAAAAAATCATTGCGGTCTTTAACTAATTCCTTCATTTTCACATCAAAGTTATGTTTATGCGTAGCACTAAGAGAATGTTTGTGAACACGATATTTAATAAGAGGTTCTTTGATTACAGCCCCACCAAAACCAACACGAATCATATCTATCCAAAAAACCCAATCCTCAAAATAACCTTCATACTTTGTTAAAAATCCTACACCATTTAATTCACGCACCTTCTCCCATACTTCCTTTTTAATGACGCTATGCGAAGGTGATATATTAGCATCTCGCATCATAAAAGGATTAAGATCTTGAGTTTTCCAAATATCATTGCTTTCCTCAAAACATTGAACCCAACTATACGCTGACCCAAGATTTTTTCTCTCCTCTAGTAAAAAAAGTGTTTTTTCGATATATGTTGGATGAATCATGTCATCCGCATCAAGATAACAAATATACTTTCCCCTAGATATTATAGCCCCATTATTACGCGTTGACGCAAGTCCTTGATTTTTTTGATGAACTATTCTTGTTTTTGGATAACTTAATGAATTTAATACATTAATCGTATCTTGATCTGTAGAACCATCATTAATTACTATTATTTCTATATTTTTAAATGTTTGATTTTCAGCAGATTCAATAGCATCTGTAACAAATTTTCCATAGTTGTAGCATGGAATTATAATAGAAACTAATGGTCTATCATAAGTCCATTTTTTTTGATACTCATTACTAACTTCATTACATTTTCTAATAGTTATATACGTTCTCTTATTAATACCAAAAAAAACATGTCTTATAAAATCTATAAATCGAACAATAAGTACTTTAAAACCATCCCGACGAAAAATAATTACCGCTGTTTTAATGAGAGACTTGATTTTTTCAATATTAACACCTTTTATTTTTATATAAAAATTTCTTAACTTCCAAAATTTTGAAGAACAAATAAATTCTATATATTCTTCTTTCTTTTTTAGATCAGTAAGTGAATTTTCCAACTCCTCTTTTAAAAGAATGATTGCTTTATCTTTTTCCTGTGCTAACTTTTTTAGATCAGTAAGTGAATTTTCCAACTCCTCTATCAATACAAGTCGGTATTTAAAATTTTCTGGATGCACAATGTCATAAATAGGAATTTCATACTTTTTTAAATCATTGCTTTTAAAAATTTTATAAATAACATCTTTCTTTACAAATAAAAATGTATTTTGGCGATACCACCATTCAATATTATTATTGTGCCATAGTTTAGGACGAAAAATATCAAAACAGACATATCCATTAGAAAAGAATTTATTTACCCAATAGGTTTGCCATTGTTCATTAATATGATTAGAACCGCCTTGTTGCTTGATTGCTGCTCCAAAAACTATAACGTCCGATGCTATAGTTAACATATTAACAAAAGCATCAGCATTTTTATCAGAAATATGCTCAGCTACTTCAACAGAGATAGCTAAATCATACTTACCCTGAGGAATAACTTCGCTTTCAAAATCAACCGAAAAAAATTTAATATTTTTACTATATAACTTTTCCTTTTTAATCCACTCTCCGTCATAACCATGAAGCATGCTAGCTCCCATTTTTTCACAAACCACAAGCCATGCTCCTTGTCCACACCCAAAATCAGCAACTGACTTTGGTTTATAAATATCAAAAAGTACTTTTAAAAAAACTTCTGCTGATTGATAAGAACGTCTAGATTGCCAACTATAATAATCATCACTGTAGTATTGCATTAAATTTTTATTCATACGTATTTTATTATTGGAGTTGTTAAGACTCACATTTCTCTGTTAATTTTAAATATTCACAATCTTTTTATATATTTCTATTGCCTTAACAGTATCTCCGCAAAAATTGACTTTGCCGCCGTCAATCACCACCGCCCGGTCGCAAAATTTTTTCATATTCTCCATGTCTTATTATACGTTCCATCCAACATCCATTTCCAGAGCGGAAATATCTTTATAATCATTCCGTTTTTTTTGATTTCATCTTCCTGATACTCTGTCAGAACTAGGCCTTCTTTTAAATTAAATTTTTCCATAGCTTCCAGTAATCCGCTCAATTCCCTTTTTTCGTTTCCGATTTTAATATCCCGGCTTACTTGAATTGCCTGAACTATCTTTGATTTTTCCTTGATTATAAAATCACATTCTTTTTTTCCCTTAAAATAGCATACTTCTTCTCCGCGCCGCCGCAATTCTATAAAGACCGCGTTTTCAAGCAATCTTCCGTAATCTTCAGAAAAATAAAACGAAACTGAATTTCGCAAACCATTGTCAATCGCATAAATCTTTTTGTCCGAAACAAATTGTTTTTTCAATGAGTAATCGTATTTAAACAGTTCAAATATCAAAAAACTTTCTTGCATAAACTCAATGTAATTTTTCACAGAGGTAGCGCTTTTGAATCCCAAAGTTTTCTTTAGCGAGTTATAACTTATTTTTTTTGTAAAATTAGAAAACAAATATGCCGCCAGTTGTTTAAATGCTTTAATTTCCTTGATCCCGAATCTTACCAATAAATCTTTGTGTAAAATATCCTCGTAGGTTCTTTTTAAAAATTCTTCGTCATTGTATTTCAAAAATTCCGGAAAACCGCCATTTTTCAGATATGCATCGAAATTTTTCAACAAAACCGCTTTGACAGGCGATGTAATTCTGTTGTAACCGATTTTTTTCAACTTCAAAAATTCGCCGAAAGAAAACGGATACAATTCTATTTTAACATACCTGCCCGTAAGACGGGTCGCCAACTCCGAACTCAACAATTTCGCGTTTGAGCCAGTAATAAATATTTTGTAACCCTCATCGTAAATTCTGCGCACAAATTTTTCCCATCCGTCAATATTCTGAATTTCATCCAGAAAGATAACTTTGGACGCGCGCGTTTTTTGGAACGCGATCATTAAATTTTGAAAATCTCTTATGGAAAAATCAAACCATCTTTCATCGTCAAAATTGGCGTAATAAAAATCGCCGAATTTTTTAGAAAACTGCGCCAGCAATGTTGATTTGCCGCTCCTTCTGATTCCGGAAATTACCACTATTTGCGCGGTCTTGACATATTTCTGAAAATTTATGTTCCGGATAACACCTGTTTCTTTTTTGGAGAATCTATCAAATTGATCCGCGACTACGTCGTTTATTAAAGCCATTTTTAACATATTTTCTTAATTTATCAACATTGACAATATTTATATTTAAATATTATCAACACTGCGATTATTTGTCAATGCAGTATTTCCGCGTATTTCTTCGCCGCTTCTCCGGTTTTGCCTAAAAACACGACTTTCCCGCCGTCAATCACCATCGCCCGATCGCAGAATTTTTTCATATTTTCCATATCGTGCGAAACTAACAAATTTTACCATGCGTAGCAGTATTATATTACAATGGCATCCCGCAAGGGAAGCTTCGATGCTCCGCTATTATTTTTGCAATATCCATTTCCATATGGGAACAATTTTGATTAGTCTGCCTTTTATCTTCAATTCTTCCTCAAAATCTTGTGTGATAATAAGACCGATTTTAAGATTGAAGCCATCCATAGCTTCTAACAAACCCCCGACTTCTCTTTCCCGCGTTTTCAAATCTGACAGGATTTGCGCCACCTGAACAGCTTCAACTACTTTCATGCCCTTGCGAACCACAAAATCGCACTCCTTTTTGCCTTTATAGTAAAAAATATCCGCCCCCCTGCGTTTCAATTCCATAAACACCGTGTTTTCAATAATCCTTCCGATATTTTCAGAGAAACGAAAAGCCACCGCATTAACAATGCCAGTATCCACGCAATAAATTTTTCTATCATTGATTATTTGTTTTTTCACCGAATAATCAAATTTAAACAGGCTATAAAAAAGATACGCTTCTTCAAAGAAGTCAACATAGTTTTTTACGCTAGTAACGCTTTTTACTCCCAATATTTTTTTTAAGTTGTTAAAACTTATCGGTGTTGCAACATTGGAAAGCAAAAACAGGGCCACATCGCGGAACGCGCGCGTTTCACGGATCTTGAATCTCACCAGAAGATCTTTAATAAGAACATCCTGGTAAAGCTGTCTGAGTTCCTCAACATCGCCTCCGACAACTATTTCCGGAAATCCGCCGTATTCTAAATATTTTTTCATTTGTTTCTGAATAACCGCTTTTTCCTTAGTCGTATAGCGATCACTGATTTTTATTTTTTGATAATTAAGATATTCCGAGAAACTGAAGGGGAAAAGTTCCATTTTCAAATGCCTTCCAGAAAGAGTCGTCGCCAATTCGGAACTCAAAAGCTTCGCGTTGGATCCTGTAATAATAATTTTCTTTCCATCCTCAAACAATCTCCGTACGAATTTTTCCCAGCCGAAAATATTTTGAATTTCATCAAACAAAAAAGTTTTTTGATCGCCATAAAGTTCCAGAAAAATCTCCAGCAGGCCGTTAAAATCAGCATGACTGAAATCAAGCATCCGTTCGTCTTCAAAGTTTAGGTATGCGTAACTTTCCAAGCTTCTTGAAATCTGCTTGAGCAATGTCGACTTACCGCTTCTTCTGATTCCGGTAATGACGCTGATCTTTTTGGTTTTCAAAAAAACATCTCGGATATTTCTGGGCACAAAAGCGGCTCTTTTTTCAAAAAGTTCCCGCTGATCCAAAACAACATTTCTGATTACATTTATATCCATTACGAGTGTTTAAATTATGTGTTTTTTATACATTACCAATATATATTATTTAAATAATGTCGTCAAGCAATTGATTTTAAGCATTCTTCCCTATATTTTTCCACCGATTCTTTGATTCCGCCCAGAAACACATTTTTCCCGCCGTCAATCACCACCGCCCGATCGCAAAATTTTTTCATATTTTCCATATCATGCGAGACAAACAAAACCGTTTTTTTGTTTTTGATGCTTGTGAAATAGTCAAAACATTTTTTTTGAAAATTCGCATCCCCCACCGCCAGGACTTCGTCCATTAGCAAAATGTCGCGGTTGGCGTGGATGGAAACGGAAAAAGCCAATCTCACCTGCATTCCGGATGAATAGTTTTTGAGCTTTTGATCAATGAACCGCTCCAGCTCCGAAAATTTGACGATATCGGCGAATTTTTCGTCAATTTGCTTTCTGGAAAGCCCCAGCACAGTGGCGTTGAGATAGATGTTGTCGCGGCCGGAAAGTTCGGGATTAAATCCGATGCCCAGCTCCAAAAACGGCGAAATCATTCCGTTGATTTTTGCTTTTCCCTTGTCCGGCTGATAGATTCCCGCCAAAATTTTAAGCAAGGTTGATTTTCCGGAACCGTTCCTGCCTATTATACCAAAAAACTCCCCTTTTTTCACTTCAAAGGAAACGCTGTCCAGCGCCCTGAATTCCTCGTATGTTTTTTTGCGGAAAGCGCTCACGAAAGCCCCGCGGAGAGAATTGACCTTTTCGTGGGGAATGCGGAAGGATTTTGAAATGTTTTCAACTTTTATGGCGATGTTATTTTCCATTTTATTTTTTCAATATTTCGAATTTTTTTACATCTTCTTTTGCAAGCAGTCTTGTCTCGCTCGCGTTTTTGATCAAGCCATAACTGGGTTTATGCGAAAAACCGACATACTCTATTTTTTTGCCAAGTTGTTTGACTTTTTGAATCGCCGGAATCAAATCCGTGTCGGAAGATATCAATATTGCCACATCATAAATATTTTCATACGCTCCTGCCAATAAATCAACAGCCATCCTGACATCAACGCCTTTTTCATGATAAGCGCCGTCATTTTTCATTAGATATCCGCGCTGAACATTAAAACCCTCGCTTTCTGATTGCAAATGATTGAAAAGTCGAACTTGATTTTCTTGCATCCTTTTTGATTTTTCATCACCCTCTTTCGTTCTGACGGCCCCTATATAATATCTTTTTGTCGCAATCCTGTTTTCGCGGGCAAGCCAATAAGCAAATTTTCCATAACTAAAGTATGTGAGATTCTTTATTTCAAGATCTCTTAGTTTATAAAAAAGATTGCTGCCATCAATATATACAGCCGCTCTTTTTGTTTCATTTGAATTTTTCATGTTTTTATTTTGCAAAACAAAACCCCGCCATGCCTTGCGGTCAGGACGGGTGGTTTTAGCAAGTTAATAATAGCAAATTCTGAAATTCCTGTCAATAATCCGAAAAAAGCTAGTTTCATGCCCTTTCCCTTATTATTTAATACACTTTTCATAAAACCCTCTTTCATATTGCCTCCCAGCGGGAGAGAATTGACTTTTTCGTGGGGAATGCGGAAAGTTTTGGAAACGTTTTCAACTTTGATGACGATGTTGGAGTTCATAACGCTATAGAATTTATGAAGCTGTGAAATTATTGATGTTAAACATTGATAAAAAATTATGTTTTTTTCCGCCTTTCTTTTAGATATTAATCAACAAACTTTCAGCGGCTTTTGGAAAAATATAGTAGGCAAAAATGAGAACCAGAGCCGCAACAATCAGAATTGAAACAGCCAGAGAAATGAAAAAATGTTTTTTGGTAATTTTGCCATAAATAATTTTGGTGAAAATGAAGGGCGAGATAATCATAAGAAACGGAACAAACAGAATGCCCGTTGACTCTGCATCATAATAAAAATAATAAGCATTGGCATTTATTTTGGCAAATAAATCTAGAATCTTATCACTTCCCTTATATATGTATAAAAAATAGAAAATCAGGGATAATATTGAACTTGATGCAATATGCAGCCATCTTACTTTTTTTCTTAAAAACCACAGCCAAAAAAAAGGAGAAATAATCACCAAATTTATCAGAATCGCCATAATCCAAATTAAAACAATTCTCATATTCAAAAAAAAATTAATACCTTATGGACTCCAGATTTTCCGTCAAGATTGATTTTGCCGGTTCTTTTATGCTTCCTTTCCCGTTCTTTTCCTCTTTTTCGCGAATATAATCTATGAGCCAGTCAATTTGTCTGTTCACTTGCTCTTTAAAATTTTCCGCCACTCTTCCATTATCTTCTTTTTTATCAATTCTTTCAATAAGAATTTTCAACGCTTTGAGTTTTGTCAAAATAAATTTCGCTTCCCGGGAATCAGTAAGAGATTGCGCTTGCGCGTTTTTAACGTCATTGATTATGCCGTTAATATCGATTTTCATTGTTCCGATGATATTTTCCGAATTTTCCGGATCGTATTTTATCGTGAAAATCCTTTCTTCGTCTTTACTGATTATTCCGGCCGCCACAAAAGATTTGTCCGGATGTTTGTTTTTATAGTCCATGTATTCCAGTCCCGCGCGATAAGTTCCGTTGCCGTTTCCGGTTATTTTCAAAATATATCCGCCCGCGGCCGGATTGGGAATAGAAACTATTTTTACACCGTCCGGCTTTGATTCTGATGCGTATTTGGCCAGCGGTATTTCATTGGCGTTCCCCGAAATAATCCTGCCTTCTGGATCTCTAATTTCAATATCCACCGGAGACGCCAACCAGAAGCCAAGTTCATTTTGAATATGCGGAGCGTCATAAATACGATCCAGATTTTCATTTATTTTTTCGGCGATAAATTCTTCCGCCCGACTCACGATATCTCCGTGATTAAAATCAATTATTTTTTCGTATAAACTCGGTATTTTTGAAGAAGAAAGCAAAACTCGTCCGTCTCCGGAAGAATCATTTTTTTCCGGATCAAGCGGATCGGGTTTGCCGTCTTTCCAGAGCGGGTGCTCGTCTGATTCAATTACCGGAATGCCGTTTATAGTAGCTTGTTTGTCGCCGGCGATGACGCTGACTTTTACGCGGTCATTTAGAATTTCAATTCCGGCATTGAGATTTTCAAGCCAAGTATTGACTTCGTTCATAGAAGAATAATTTTTCAGGTTTTCCATTTTGCCTTTCGGATAAATATAATCATAAACCGGCATTAATTGTTTAATAGAAGGAATATATTGGCGAATGGTTTCATAGTTATTAGATGTAGGATATTTTTTTGTTAAATAAGCTAAATATATCCTAAGTATGAATTTAGTTTCCCAATTTTTCGGAATATATCCTCCTTCCCACACAGGATAAACATCCGAAGATCCGCGATTGGGCGTGCCGATCAAAAACAAATTTTCCACGTCATTGCCGTAATCATCGCTTTGAATATAACTTCTAGCCACCAGTCCGCCCATGGAATGGGCGACAATATTTACTTTGGAAGTGCCATTAAGTTGATTGGCTTTTTTGATAATCGGCTTGAGATATTTTTGCGCCGAATCATCATTTCTGTTTCTCCAATCGTAATAGGCGATGAAAAAATCCTTGTTTTCTTTATAACCCATTGACTTGAAAGCTTCTATTATGCCGTCGTAGGTGTGGCTGAAAAGCTGCCAGTTGTTGTTGAATAATCCGCCGATCATCGTATCTAAGTTAACAGACGCTCCGATGCCGGGAATGAGAATAATCGGCCTTCTCTCTTCTTCCGCGAAAGGATTCTTTCCCAGCCAAGGACGGAACAAGATATTATCTCCAACTTTATTTCCCTTCCCGTCGAGATTATCTTTTTCTACGCTATAATACCCCGTTTTGACATAATACGGACCAGATTCATCTCCCCACCAATTATCCCGGGCATCCAATAAGAAAGTCGGATTAGATGGAGTTGCCATTGCTCCAGCAATATTTTCAAAAATTGAATTATTTTTTATTACGGCAGTTTTTCGGGTATCGCGAGTGCTGAAAATAATTCCGATGTTATTTTGAGTAATCAGATTATTTTCAATTACCGGAGACGCTTCATAAATGTATATAGCCGTATACATCGCATGTTTAATTTCACAATTGCGTATAATCGCATTATTGGAGCTTATTGTAATAGCGCCTGAAACCTCGTTTTTCCTTGAACCATAATAAACAGCCGCGTTTTCCAAAATCATTTTTCCCACGCTTGAAGAATGCAGTCTGATACCGCTCCAATCTCCATTTACCGAAGGATTTGTGGCAGATCCGTCATTATTTGTATCGCCGCCAAAATTATCATCTCTTTGAGAGGTAAAAACTATTTTTTCTGTTTCTGTTCCGCGAGCGGTTAACGTGTTTAGAACTATAAAGTTTTTTCCCAGATTCATCTTAATGACCACGCCGGGCTCAATAGTCAATGGGGCTTTTATGGTTAGAGTGTTTTTTATTATATAAGGGCTTTTTTCCTTTGTCCAAGTCGCGGGAATATTTATTTGATAATCATCAATTAATGTTGGTCCGCCGGCTTGAGTTTCATTAACGCTAATCGACAAAAAACCAAGACAGACTAAAAAGAAAACTAGAAAGATGGTTTTTTTCATTTCTTTAAAAAATTGGAGAATATTTGTAAATTTTATCACATTTTCGCCAAAAACAGCCGTTCTTTCTTCAAGATCAAATTGTTTTTTTACGTTTGTCATTTTGCGATTAATTTGGCATTATAATTACATTTCCTCCGCCACTTTGGGAATGAGTTTGCGATACGCGAAAATACTGATAATGAATCCGGCCGCTAAAATTATCAGAAACGCCACGTATTGCCAGAATTCGGCGAAATGATTGTTGACCAGTCCCTCTTTGGTGAAATGGATGATAAACGCCATAGGATTGATCAGTAAAATACGCTGGATATATTCCGGTAAAAGTTGAAGCGGATAAAATATCGGCGTGGCGTAAAAAAGAACCATCAACAGAACTTCCCAGATTATGGCGATATCGCGGAACCTGACATTGAGCGGCGCCATCAATAAACCGAAACTTAAAACAAGAACATAGACGGCCAGCGAAAAAAGAAAAAAGGTCGCCACCGCCCCCGCGCTCGGCAAAAAGCCCTTATAGGCGAAGAAAAAGGCGATGACCAGAAGATTCATTAGAAATATCATGGCCGAATTGAGCGTGGCCGCCAAAATAATTGTCCAGCGCGGCACGTAAATTTTGGTGACCAACTGAGATTTGGACAAAAGAGAATTCAATCCGGCCGAAGCGCCTTCCGAAAAAAAATTGAAAAGCACCAGGGCGACGAGAAGTTGAAGAGAATAATATTCGCTGCCCAAAACGCGCGGATTGAAAATGGAAGAAAAAACGAAATTAAGGACGGCAAACATCAGAAGCGGTTTGAGAAGCGCCCAAACATAGCCCAAAACGCTCCCCTGATAACGCAGCTTGAAGTCTGTTTTGGCCAGAATCCAGATGAGTTCGCGGTAATTTTCATGGTGACGCGCCATATTTTCCATTATACTTTATAATACGCTCTATACCAAGAAATAAAATTTTTAATTCCTTCTTCAATCCTGATTTTCGGCTTCCAGCCGAGTTTGCGCAATTTTTTGACATCCGCCGCGGTGCGCGGCACGTCGCCCGGCTGAATCGGCATGTAATTTTTTTTAGCTTTCACGCGAAGATTTTTTTCCAGAACGGAAATAAATCTGGAAAGTTTTTCCGGTTTGTCGGCGCCGATGTTTATTATTTCGTATTCCGAAACGCTGTCCAGCACTTTCGCGATTCCGTCTGTAATATCATCAATGTAAGTGAAATCTCTCATCATTCTGCCGAAATTATAAACATCAATCGCCTGTCCGGCCAAAATAGCTTTGGTGAATTTAAAACAGGCCATATCCGGCCTGCCCCACGGACCGTAAACGGTGAAAAAACGCAGTCCGGTCGCCGGCAGTCCGAAAACGCGGCTGTAGGTGTGCGCCAGAAGTTCGGTTGCTTTTTTGGTGGCCGCGTAGATTGAAATCGGATTGTCCACGCGATCCGTTTCGGAAAAAGGCGTTTTTTTGTTGGCGCCGTAAACGGACGAGGATGAAGCGTAAACAAAATTTTTTATTTTGTGGCGGCGCGCCGACTCCAAAAGATTGAGCGTACCCATAAAATTTACTTCTCCGTAAAGAAGCGGTTTTTCCAGGGAATAGCGCACTCCCGCCATGGCCGCCATGTGCGCGACCTTGTCCGGTTTTTCGGCGCGAAAAATTTTTTCCAAAAATCCGACGTCGCGGATGTCGCCTTTGTAAAGTTTAAACTCGCAACCCTTCAAAAAAATTTTTATCCTGTCACGTTTTAGTTTCGGATCGTAATAATCGTTGAAATTGTCAATCAAAACGACTTTATCTCCCCTGCCGATCAATTTTTTGGCCAACGCGCTGCCGATGAAACCCGCGCCGCCGGTGATTAATATTTTCATAATTTGCTATTTATAATTTGCTTCTTAAATAATTATAATATTCCTCGTTGCGGCTGCTTTTATTCGTATAATTCCGCAAGGATTTTTCCCTCGCGTTAGCGCCCATTTTTTTTCTTAATTCTCCGTCTTCAATCAGTTTTGACAATTTTTCCGTCCATTCTTCTTCCGTTCCCGCCAAAAATCCGTCCAAACCGTCTTCAATCGCTTCGGAAAAAGTCCGGTTTCCGACCGCCACCGTCGGCACGCCAACGATTCCCGCTTCAAAAAACTTGAGTTCCGATTTGGCTTCGCAGAAAGGGTTGCCGGCTTCCAGCGGCGCGAGATTGATGTCAACGGAAGCGATGTTTTTGAAATGCTCTTCTCTGGAAACATAGGGTATTTTTTTAATCCTGTTTTTGAATCGGATTAAATTTTCCCCGATTTCCAGCGGCCCCGCCAGAAACAATTCCGCTCGCGGATATTTTTCCATTATTTTGACGAGAGCGTCCGCGATGGTCGCGAAGTCGCGGTTATGGCTGATGGTCCCGCTGAAGTAACCGATTCTGATTGAATTTTGAACCAATTTCAAGTTCCTTGTTTTTTCAATTGTTTCCAAATCTTTGTTTGAAAGCTTGTTTGAAACAATAAAAACTCTTTTGCCGTATTCTTTCAGCTTATCGGCGAGATAGGCAGTGGTGGTAGTGCAAACTTTCACGTAGGGATCGCGCAAAATTTCTCCGCCCACTCCGTTTTCATATAATTTTTTTTCAAAAAAATTCATCTTTTGGAAATAATCCATGTGCGGAAGATATCGAGGATCAAAAACCAGATCATCAGTTTCAAAAATTATTTCTTTGTTTTGTTTTTTTGCGTTTTCAACGAGTTTTTTCACCGACGACGTGAAAAGCACGCGATGAAAAATGAAAATTTTAAATTTTCCGGCGTAACGCGAAAGAAGCGGATTGTCCTGCACCGTTATGGAGCATTTCAAGCCGCGCGTTTCCAGTTCTTCCGCCACGTGATAAGCGCGATAGCGGGCGCTGTCGCCCACTCCTCCGGTAATAAAAAGGACGTCGCCCGAACCGACTCGCCCGAACATTTTCCAAAAAGCCGTCCAAATTTTTCGGCTTCCGCGCGCCAGACCATCCCTCCGCAAAGCGGCAAACGCCTTGCCCGCTTTGATTAAAAAAAGTTTCATAAATAAAGCTTAATTCCAAAAAATAAATAACAACTCATTTTTCTCCAATTCTTGGTAGAATTGAAGAAAAATATGTTTTTGTGTTTTTTAAACGCGGATAAATAAAGCAAAAGAGATGCCGCAAAAAAAATCAATATTTAACTAGTTTTTTAAGCTGTTTGTATAAACGGGTTTTGCTTTTCATTTTACTCATCTGATCAAGGATATTTTTCAGTTTATCCGCCTGTTTTTTATTCGCGGTTTTTATGATTTCCTCTAAAACAATCTCCGGCCAATAATACATAGGGTAACGTTTTTTTATGGCATTGATTTCCATAACCGGGCATTCTTTTTTTATTTCTATGTTTTTGTTTTTTGTTTCCTCAATTGCCCAACGATAACCGTCGCCGGAAATTTTCAACCATTCCTGCACGCGGGCGATTGTTCCATGACTGACTTTAATTTTTTTTCTTATGCCTTCATATCCCATTTCGCTCAAAAGCATTTCGGCGATCTTCAGTCTTTTGGCGATCATCTCAGCTTCCTGATAAGACAAAAGATCGCGCAAAAAATCAGCTGCTTTTTCCGGTTTTTTCGTTCTGGAAACAGCCAAACACAGCTTATAAAAAATTTTGCCCAGTTCATTTTTAGATAATCTTGATTTGATATTAGCCATAATTTTCCGCGTTTTTTGTCCTAATAAATGTTGATGGATTTTTATTTTTCTTCAATTCTTGGTAGAATTGAAGAAAAATAAATGGATTTTTTTATAATTGCAGCTATCTCGCGTTTTTGCGTCCTTGATCGCGTTTTTCATCCCTTGCCCGCAATCGGCATTATTTTTGCGGGGAATTTTAAAACGTTATTTTCCACCAGCAAAGCAATCTTCATATATTTTTTCAATTTCTTTTCCCGCGGCATCCCAGCCAAACCTTTCCGCTTCCTGTTTGTTCAAAGCGCCGGCGGATTTCATTTTTTCCGGATTTTCTGCAAAATACAAAACGCCTTTCGCGATCCCTTCGCCGGAAACATCCTGACTGAAATAAGATCCGCCTTCTTTCAGATAAGCGCGATTGTTTGGCCGGTCAAAGCAAACCACCGGCAATCCGGCCGCCATATATTGCAAAACTTTTCCGCTGGCCTGGCGTGTTTTTGATTCCTTGGGATCAATGCCGATATCCGACGCCGCCAAAAGTGCGGGAAGGTCAAAATAGCTGATCGGACTAACCAGTCGCGCTTTTTTTTCCAATTTATTTTCTTTTATAAAACGGATTGTTTCTTCCGCCGGAAAACCGCCAATCACAAAAAAAACATTATCCCTCACGTCCAAAACGCGGAGAACCGCGCCATATAAATGCGCCGTGCCTTTATTGGAAACCAAAGCGCCGGCGTAAACCGCAATGATTTTATCCGGCGGCAATTCCAGTTCTTTTTTTAAAACTTCTTTTTCCGGCATTTTTTTATAATTTTCAATATTCACGCCGTCAAGAACAACTTTAATTCTGCCGTCCTTTCTTGTTTTTTTGATTTCTTCCGAATATTCTCCCGAGCTGGCAACGGCAAAATCGCCCAGATTGTTTATGAATTTTTCCATTGTCCTGAATATTTTGTCCAATCCGCCTTTCAAATAACCGTGGGAAATCATTTCCTTAGTCAAGCTCCCGTGAAAATCGCAAATCAATTTCATTTTTCTCCAGAACAATATTTTTTGGACGATCCAACCGATAACCGCGCCTTCATGAAGGTGTCCGTGAAGAATGTCCGGTTTTTGCGCCAGCGCCAAAGAAAAAACTTTGCGAATAAGCATGATATCCAGAATTATTTTTTGCCAATCTGGTCCAGCTTCCAATTTTTTGTACCAAAAAAGCAAACGCAAAACGCGCCGAATATCAATTTCGGTTTTCACCTCGCCGCGAATATCCCTGCCGACGTGATAGGTCGCGATTGTGATTTGATGCCCCCTTTTTTCCAGAGCCAGCGCCTCTTCCAGAATGCGGATATGCGTGCCACGATCGGAAAAAAAAGGCGTGGGAGAGATAACAAGTATCCTCATAATAATCTTATGATTTTGATTTTCGCGCGTTTGTTGTTTTGTGAATTTGTTTTCAGACCTTCTTTAATTTTACTCCACCGCCGGCGCATTGGCAAACCGCGAAAATGGCGATATAATCAAATTATGGAAAAATCAGAAATAACATCCCAAGAGAGCCGATTTTTCTCTTTTTTTTCTTTATTTTGGGTAATTTTAGGCTGGTTTGTTTTCGCGTCCGCATTAGCAGGATTGTTTTATTTTTTGACGCTGGTCGGTTTTTTTTGCGCCGCCGCGGCCGCATTTCTTTATTTTATTGCCAAACGCGGAAAAAAAATCCCGATCTCGGATGAATTTTGCTGCGTTATATTGGTTATTTTGGGCGCGGCATTTTTGTTTTCTTTTTTCGCGACGCCATCAATCTTCTCAGGACGCGATCAAGGCTCCATAAGCGAAGCGGCCATTCGGCTGGTTCAAAATAACCAGCTTCGGTTTTCCACTCCCGCCAGCGAAGAATTTTTTCAGATTTACGGTCCGGGACGAGCGCTTAATTTTCCCGGATTCCACTATGATTCGGAGGGGAACTTGACCACTCAGTTTCCGCTTGTTTATATCGCCTGGCTGGCTTTTTTTTACGCTCTTTTTTCTCTAAAAGGACTGATTGTCGCCAATGCCGTACTTTTGATTTTATTTTTAGGATCCTTTTATTTTTCTTTTCGCCTTCTGTCCGGCAGCGCCAAATATTCCGCCCTGCTTTTGTTATTCGCCCTTACATCCTTCTCTTTCGTCTGGTTTTTTAAATTCACGCTGAGCGAAAATATGGCCCTGGCGCTGATCTGGATCTGCGTCCTGAATTTCATTCTTCTGCGCCAAAAAACAACTTCCTTCCATTATTTTTCTTTTCTCGCTCCGCTGGGTTTGCTTTTTTTCACGCGCATTGAAGGGATCGCTTTCTTTTTCACCGGAATCGCCCTGCTCGCTTTTTCCCCGAAGATAAAAGAATTTATTCTGAAAGACGCGTTAAAAAATATTCTTCTTCCCCTGATTGTTTTCGGCGCTTTCCTGTCTTTTAATATCAGTCATAATTTTTATTTTTATAAGGAAATCGGACGGGTTATTTTTTCCAATTTAAGTTTTGAAAAAGCGGCGGAATTCTCTTTTGCCGAAAAAATAACCGCTCCGGGAACGCGCGTTTTGGGCGTATTTTTTCTTTACGGATTGATTAATTTCTTCGCTTTGGGAATCATTGAAATTATCACCCTTATCAGAAACAAAAAATACGCGCTTCTCGCGCCCTTCTTTTTTGTCGCGCCGACTTTCATCTATTTCATTGA
>JBBINP010000010.1:0-22129 GCA_037443825.1 Candidatus Moraniibacteriota bacterium | reverse complement strand
CCTTCGGTATTTGGATGGATAAACGATATGATATAACATCAGATTCTTATTGTGTCTTTTGTGTATATGTTCGCTCACCTACCCATTATACCCCGAAGCAGAGCTTCGAGGAATTCTCTTGATTAAATTGTAGTTTTTGCATTTTAAATATAGCAAAACTTGTCCATCCCTGCAAATATGGGGAATTCCTTGTTGCTGCCAGCGTTGGGTTGGGCGGGACGCTGGCGGCTAAAAATACAGAGAGAGAATACAAAATGGATTCCCGCTTTCCGCCGTTCCGATTTCTCGGAACTCCAAAACCTGAAATTTTCCCACATTTTTTTAAATTTTGCGCGCGCCGTTTTTTCTTTTTAAAAGGAATAGAAATTTTCAGGTTTTGGGACGCAAACTTCTTCAAAATTTGCGGGCGGAAAGCGGGGCGGAGGGGAACCAAAAACTTTCTTCAAAAGTTTTCTTGGGAAAAAGTTCGAGCTTCCGCATAAAAGCAGCTCCAGACGGAAAATTCCGATTTCAAAAGCGCCAGTGCCCACTCTTTGCGGGCTTCAAAGCTGGCGTTTTTGTTTTGGAGAGTCCAGTTCGTTGAATTTCATTCAAATTCCGTTTTGTGGAATCGCCGATTTTTTGCTTTTCCGCCTTTGGCGGAAATTCCAAATTTTCGGAATAAAAGAAAGCGCCAATTTGACCTGCCTGCCGGTAGGCAGGTTGCCCAAAAGCGCATTTTGCATTTTTTTGAAATGTGGTAAGATATATTTGGACACAAACTAATCGAAACTGCTTTTTGATTGCAAAATTTGTAATCACGAAGGAGCAACATCTGTACAAATGCGGTTTCGTGTTTGTGTCCAACAGGGTTGCTCCTTTGTTTTCAAAAAAATGCAAAATCAAACCAAAAAGTATTTTCTCTATGCCAGAAAATCAACCGATGAAGCCGAGCGCCAAGTTTTGTCCATTGAAGCGCAATTGACAGAGGTTCGGGAATTTGCGCAAAAGGAAGGAATTTTCATCACGCGCGAATTTATTGAAACAAAATCCGCCAAGAAGCCAGAGCGCGATGTTTTTGAAAAAATGATTTCTGGCATTGAGAAAGGCGAAGTCATGGGAATTTTAGCGTGGCATCCTGATAGATTGGCCAGAAATGCGGTTGACGCTGGCAAAATCATCCATTTGCTGGATACTGGTAAACTGGAAACACTTAAATTCCCGACTTTTTGGTTTGATAAAACCCCACAAGGGCTTTTTATGTTGTCTATCGCTTTTGGGCAATCCAAATATTACATTGATAATCTTTCCGAGAACATCAAACGAGGATTGTGCCAGAAGATCAGAAATGGCGTCTATCCTGGATTTGCTCCCATTGGCTACACCAATGAATTGCGAGGCCACACCATCATCAAAGACCCTGAAAATTGGCAGCTTGTACAGAAACTTTTTGAAGAATACGCCACCGGCAAATATACCTTGGAACAAATCCAAAAATTGGCCCTTTCTTTGGGCTTGATGAGCCGACGATCAAAGAAAACACTTTCGCTTTCAAGAATCCAAAGAATGTTGCAAAATCCCTTCTATTATGGATTGTTCCAATTCCGAAATGAAATTTATGAAGGCAATCACGAGCCAATAATTTCCAAGCAACTTTTTGAAAAAGTGCAACGAGTTCTTTTGGATCGTGGTAAGCCACGCAAAGAAAAATCAAACCGTGGTTTTGGATTTTTAGCAATTTTCAAATGTGGAGAATGTGGACGCGCTATCACTGCCGAACAGCACACAAAGAAAAGTGGTTTGGTTTTCCGCCATTACCGTTGCACCAAGAAGGATGTTGATTGTAAACAAAAATATGTGAGTGAAAAAGACTTGCATTTGCAAATCGATCAGATTTTTCAAAAAGTTGCTTTGCCTCCCGAGTGGCTGGAACTGATTTTGAAAAAACTAAATGAAGAAGAAAAAGAGATTTCCCAAAACTCACGCTCTTTCGCCCAAAATGTGGAAAAAGAAATCGCAGAAATTGAAAACAAGGTTTCACGCCTTATCGATATGCAACTGGAAAATACCATCACACTAGACGAATACAAAGAGAAAAAAGAGAAATTACTGAACCAGAAAGCTGACTTGAAACAGAAATTATCTGATTTTGGGCGAAAAGGAAATTATTGGCTCGAACCGATGAGAAATTTCATTTTGTCGGCTCATCAAGCCAATTCTTTGATTCATTCCGAAAATTTGGAAGAGAAGCGAGGCTTCTTGCAAAAAATCGGCTCGAACTGGACTCTCCAAAACAAAAACGCCAGCTTTGAAGCCCGCAAAGAGTGGGCACTGGCGCTTTTGAAATCGGAATTTTCCGTCTGGAGCGGGTAACGGGAATCGAACCCGTGTCTTCAGTTTGGAAAACTGACATAATAGCCGCTATACTATACCCGCCTGATTTTCTTTATTTTTACGCTGCGGCGAACCGCAAAAAACGATAACGCTCAGTTATTATGATATATAAAAAATGTTTTTTTGTCCAATAATTGCCCCTTTTTGGAAAAAATGTTATCATTTTCGGACTGAATAATCGCAATATGAAGAAATTTCAATTTATCTACAAAGAAAAAAAGGGGGGGATCAAAAGCCGGTGTTTTTCTTTTTATCTCAAACTAGCCGGAATTGGAATTTTTTGCCTTTTTTTATTTTTTTTGACAGGAATAATGATTTTGTTTTTTTACGCTTATTTTTTTGCCACCCCTAAAGCCGAAGAAATAACAACTCGTAAAATCAACCGCACGACCATTATATACGATCGCACGGGAAATCATAAATTATATGAAATTCACAGCGAAGAAAACAGAAAAATCATCCCTCACGATCAAATCCCGGACGCGATGCGCCTGGCAACGATTATTGCCGAGGATGTTTCTTTTTTTGAACACCAAGGACTCAATATTTTTTCTATTTTGCGTGCGCTTAAAAAAAATCTGGAAAGCAGCGAATTTCAACAAGGCGGGTCAACAATAACCCAGCAACTGGCGCGCAACGTTTTTTTAAGCCGCAAAAAAACACTGGAAAGGAAATTTCTGGAAATAATTTTAGCAGTCAAGCTGGAAAGGAAATTTTCCAAAGACGAAATTCTAGATTTTTATCTCAATGAAATTCCCTATGGCTCCAATGCTTACGGCATTGAAGCGGCATCTGAAACATTTTTCGGAAAGAAAGCCCGCGAATTGGCTTTGGATGAAGCAGCTCTTTTGGCGGCGCTGCCCAAAGCCACGACTTTCTATTCTCCACACGGAAATAACCAAGAGGAGTTGCTTGCTCGCCAAAAGATGATTTTGAAAAAAATTCAAAGCATTGACGGCGCCGATGAAGAAGCAATCAAGCAATCATTGGAAACCGACACTTTGGCAAAAATCATGCCTTTTCGCGCCGAAATTCAAGCGCCTCACTTTGTTTTTTATGCCAAAGAATTTCTGGAAAAAGAATTCGGCAAAGAAATTTTGGAAACAGATGGACTGAAAATATACACCACGCTGGATTACGATTTGCAAAAAAAAGCGGAGGAGGCGATACGTTGGGGAACGGAACGCAATACGCAACACAACGCGACTAATGCCGCGTTAGTTGCCATTGATCCTAAAAACGGAGAGGTTTTAGCGCTGGTCGGCAGCCGCAATTATTTTGACAAAACAATTAATGGACAGGTGAATGTCGCTTTGCGCCCCCGCCAACCTGGCTCGTCTTTCAAGCCTTTCGTTTACGCCAAATCTTTTGAAAAAGGATATCAGCCGGAAACGTTGCTTTATGACATACCGATCAACTTCGGGCCGGACGGATCAGGCAAAGATTACATTCCCCAAAACTACAATGGAAATTTCCGCGGACTTGTTTCCATGCGCCAAGCGCTGGCTATGTCTTTAAACGTGCCTGCTGTAGAAACGCTGTATCTCTCCGGCATCAATGAAACCGTTGAATTAACCCGGAGACTTGGAATTACAACTATTACCGATCGCGAACAGCACGGCTTGTCGCTGGCGCTGGGCAGCAAAGAAGTGAAATTATTGGATATGGTTTCCGCTTTTTCTGTTTTTGCCAATCAAGGAATACGTTTTGATTCAAAAATAATTAAAAAAATTATTGACCAAAAAGGAAACGTAGTCAGGGAATATAACAATGAAGGAAGGGAAGTTTTGAGCAAAGAAGTTTCCGCAAAAATTAACTCCGTTCTTTCGGATAATTCAGCGAGGTTGGCTGTTTTTGGCGGCAACACTCCGTTATACTTTAAAAAAAATACGCCGATTGCCGCTAAAACAGGCACTACCCAGGAGTTTCGCGATGCCTGGACAATTGGATACACGCCGCGAATTGCCGCGGGCGTATGGGCGGGCAATAATGACAATCATCCGATGAAACCGGGATCTGACGGCATTTTTATCGCCGCTCCTTTATGGAGAAATTTTTTAGATCGTTTGCCAGAAAGCTTTTTTTCAGAATCTTTCGCTCTTTATGAAAAAATTTCTTCCAACAAACCCTTGCTAACGGGAAAAATCCCCGGCAAAATAAGTTATTATAAAAAAGAAAGTGATGATGAAATTTCCGAGGAAAAAGCCAAAAAAATGGATACTGACAAGATAAAAACAAAATTTGAAACTGAAAATCACTCTATTTTGTATTATGTCAACAAAAATGATCCTCTGGGATCGTCGCCGCCTGATTTTTCCGATCCGATGCTGTTTCGCTGGGAAGCGGCCTTAAACAGGGATTTTGACGATGCCTCTCTGAAAAAAAAGAGATAATATGTTTATTTTCCTTGTTTTCTGATATAATAAAAACAGCCGAAAAATAAATGAAAAAAACAATCGCGAAACTGATTTTGTTTTTTGCCGTTTTGACTGTTATTGTTGTCATCAGCGGATATTTTATGTTCAGAAAAAAAATATCCGTCCGGCCCCAAGAAGCTATTTCCCGCTCCGGAGAACAACAAAAGGATTTTCAAAAAAATTCAGTCCGGGAAAATAACTCTTTCGACAATTCCGCCGCAACTCCCGAAACGACACCCGAGATGGAAAAGGAAAATTCCAAGCAGCCTGTTTTGCAAAAATCGGAAACGAAACAACAAAAAAAAGAAATAGTCCAAAAAGATTATGATCCGTCGATTGTTGAAAAATTCATCGACTGGGGTTTTGAAAAAACCGGCAAACAAAGAAAAATTGACACTATTATTATTCATTCTTCCTATGACGCGCTGGGAAAAAATCCTTACTCAACAAAAGGACTTCTGGATGAATACCGGCAATATGGAGTAGCCGCCCATTATCTTATTAACCGAAAAGGCGTTATTTACCAATTGGTGCCCGATCAAAATATCGCCTATCACGCCGGAGCGAGCAAAACGCCCGACAACCGGACAAATGTGAATAATTTTTCACTAGGCGTGGAATTAATGAACACCCGAGACGACAATTACTCTCCCGAACAATACTCGGCGCTTAACAAACTGACATCGCATCTGCGAACAAAATATTCAATTAAATACGTTTTAGGCCACAATCAGATCGCTCCCGGCAGAAAAACAGATCCGTGGAATTTTGATTGGGATAAATTAAAATTCTAATGAAAGCATCCATTGTTTTTTATCAAAATCAGGAGGAAACGGTGATAATAATCAAAAAAAACAACCGGACCGTTGACCGGCTGGCGCGCCCGAAAAATTGCGAGCTTTCACAGTCGCTTTTGCGCGACGTTCATTGTCTTTTGCGAAAAAACAAAATTTCGCTTGACCAAGTTTTAAAAGCAATTTTTCAAAGCGATTTGCCGGATAATTTCACCTCTCGCCGTATTATTCATGTTGTTTCTGATATCTTTACTTTTGGACTAAACACGGCCCATAGACAAAAAAATAAAAAATGGTAAAATAGAATAAAATGAAAATCACATCCGTCAAGCAAACTTTTTTAATTTTTGCAGGGCTCGCAATAATGAGCTTTGCTGTTTTTGCTTTGGCGGAAGAAGGATCAATCAGCAATAAAAATATTTTTCAGGACATTGATCAAGATGGCCTCTCTGACGCGGAAGAATCAGTTTATGGAACAGATCCGCGCAATCCGGACACGGACAGCGATAGTTATTCAGACGGCGTGGAAGTAAAAGGCGGTTATGATCCTTTGAAACCAGCTCCAAATGATAAAATTATCCCTAAAATAAACCCGCAAGTTCTATCAGACGCAAACGAAAAACGTTCTGAAAACAGCGTCAATCTTACCGAAGAAATAAATCAAAAGGCCGTTGCTTTGCTGGAAGAAAAAACAAAAGAAAACAAGGAAATAGAAATAACCGACATAAACGCCCTTATTGAGGAATCTCTGGAATCAAAAATAACTTTTGACGACTTGCCAATAATTGATTTGTCCGCGATCAAAATCAAGCGGCAAAATTATGAAAAACTCGGCGAAACAGAACGATTGGCCAAAGAAAAAAAGGATACTCTTGAATACATTGCCGCCGTTGCCTATATTTTTGCCGTAAATTCTCCGCAAGAAATTTCAGTTTTTGAAGATTTGGAAAATTTAATGGATAAAATAACCGGGCAAGTGATGATTTTCACATCCTCGGGCTTTTCCGACACTTCTTATTTTAAGAACCTGGCCGATAAAGGAGAACAGATAACGGAACAGTTGAAAGAGATTGAGGTTCCTCAAAATATGCTGGAGTTGCACGTTCAAGGAATGCAAATCGCTGAATACGCCTTAATCTTGCGCAAAGTTTCTTTTGACCAAAACGATCCCTATGCTTCTATTATCAATCTTTCCAAGGCCGCCAACTTCATTGAATTAATGCAAAATTTTTCAGAAAATTTAAATTCACACCTGACAAAAATGGGGATCAGTGAAATTCCCGTTTCTTTCTAAATCGCGAAATTATGAAAAAAATTTTTCTCGCAAAAAAAACTCTTCTCTCGTTTTTCGCCTTTTTGTCTTTTGTTGTTTTTGTCCCGCGCGCTTCAGCTGACGCGTGGGGATCCGCGATAATGGCCGAATTATTCGGCCAGCAATATCGCATAATTCATGAAAGTATACTGGGGGCTATGCTTGCCGCCGCCAAAAAACAAGCGGTTATTGAATATAACAAAACCGTCACCCAAATTGTTTCCGGCGGACCTCTTTTTATAACCGATTGGGAACAGTTTCTTATTAAAGACACGAGGGACGCAACAGAAATTTATATGAACGATTTTTTCACGGATATTGCCGCGGGAAAAAATTCATCTTTAAATTATGAAATAAAAGAATTGAAGAAAAATGCAAACGAAATAAAACAAAATTACGCAAATAAATTAGTAGAACAAGCGAAGCAATCAATTTTCTTCTCTCCGCCATCATATAATTTAAATGAACACATTGAAGATCCGACATATATGTTTGCCGACGGCAACTGGAAGGCATGGAACGCCTTTATTCTAAATCCTGCCAACAATCCTATCGGGTTTTCTTTGATGTCTCAGGACATAGTCGCGGACAAACTGGAAAATGAAAGGAAAAAAGCCGAATTGCAAGCTATCGCTTATCAGGGCTATATGTCTAAAAGCAAAGACGGGAAAGTTTTGACACCCGGATCAACCATCAAGGACATAATTTCACAAGCGGAAGATTTGCCCAACAAAATACTAGCTAACGCCAGAAGTCTTCCGGAAGTTATCGTCACTCTTCTCATTAAACAAACCGGCAACACTCTTCGCCAGGGCATTGGCGGAATCCAGACAAAATTACAAAGAGAAGTTAATACAACAATTAACAACTACACAAAAAGCATGCAGAATATTACTCCAGGACAAAAGTTTAAGCCGCAATACTGATAAATTTTTTCGTCTTTCAAACAAAAACCGTCAATTTCATCTGGCGGTTTTTAATAACGAAAATATCTTCGCGATATCGCTTATGTTAGGTGTGGGTGTATCCCGACTTGAACGGGAGGCCTTTTCCATGTCAAGGAAACGCTCTAACCAACTGAGCTATACACCCAAAACAACAAAGGAATTCACGCTTCACTGGCATCCAAAATTTTTTCCCGCGCTTCAATCGCTTCTTTTTCCGCCGACAAAAAATCCTCGTTTTTGACAGCCGCTATTTTGTGAAAAAATAAAAACCAGGCGACTTGCTGAAAAGAATGAAAAAAAGAACTGAAAAAAAGAACTAGGGCAAAAAAAACGATCGCCGCAATTCCGGTTGCAACCATCAGCACAATTTTATTTAAAGCCAACAAATAAACAGATAGCCCGGAAAAAACAATTGTAAACGCGCAAAAAAATAAAATAATTAACAATAATTCAAACATGAATCTTATGAACATTAAAACAATTCCCATTACCACGCTTTCCCTCAAATTTTTCAAAAAAATCTGATAAGCGCTTTCCAGCGCCTGACGAACGCTTAAGTTTGAAAGAACAACATAAAAATAACCATACTTCGTCAAAAAGAAAACCAGAATAATCAAAAAAATAACAATGAATAAAACTAAAATGACCGAGAAAAAGCCGAGAAAATATGATTTAATGGAAAAAAGATAAACGATCGGTATTCCGCAGACAAATAATACGCCAACAATAAACAGCGCGGCAAGAATATCAATGGTCAAAATTTTCCAGAAATATTTTTTTCCCTCCCGCCAACCGTCAGCAAAACTGGCCTTTTCTTTTTTTCTGATTTTATCCAGCAATTTAATAATTCCGCCCTGGCTTATTGTTTTCAAAACTGTGGTTATCAAAAAAAACGTCAAAAAAATAACGCATAGCGTCAAAATGATTTCAAAGAAATTTTCTTCCAAAAAAACCTCCCAGTGCTTTTTTTGCGAATTAAATATCTTTTTCGAATTTCCAGGAAGAATAAAATTAAAACCACCTCCTAATGCCAAAAAAAATCCAAACCACCACAAATACCTGTGATTCAAAACAACAGAAAAAGCGTCTTTAATAATGTCCGGATAATCTATTTTTCTCATAAATCGGAATTCGGTTTATCGTTATTTTTACCTATCCTTTGGCGAGCTTTCCTCTTTTTTCACATTCACAATATCATTAAACTCTTCTTTTTCAATGGTTTCTTTTTCTAAAAGAGTTCGCGCCAATTGGTTTAGAATGCTTTTTTTGTCAGTTATTATTTTTTCAGCCACAACTTCCGCCTCGGAAATAAATCGGGACACTTCCTTGTCAATTTCTTGAGCAGTCATTTCTGAATAATCTTTTTCTTCGCTAATCTCCCTGCCTAAAAAAATAAGTTCCTCTTTTTTGCCGAAAGTGCGCGGACCCAGTTTGCTCATGCCGTAACGGGTGACCAGTCCTCTAGCCATACGCGTCGCCCGCTCCAAATCATTGGAAGCGCCGGTTGTCACATCGCCGAAAATTATTCTTTCACTCACATAACCGCCCAAAAACGTCGCTAATTCATCCACAAAATACGATTGAGAGTGTAGTCGTTTATCTTCTGTCGGCACCGCCAGAGTATATCCGCCGGCTTGTCCGCGGGAAATGATAGAAACTTTTTGCACCGGATCAGCATGCGTCAAATTGGCCGCCACCAAAGCGTGACCCGCTTCATGATAAGCTATAATCTTTTTTTCTTCGGGACTGATGGCTCTGCTTTTGCGTTCCGGACCTAAAATGACTTTTTCAATTGACTCGGCAAGTTCGTCCATACCGATTAATTTCTTGTTCCGTCGCGCCGAAAGAATAGCCGCTTCGTTAACTAAGTTTGCCAAATCCGCGCCCGAAAAACCAGGCGTCCTTTCCGCCAAACGCCGCATATCAACATCTTTGTTTAGCGGCTTATTTTTCACGTGAATATTTAAAATCGCTTCGCGTTCGTTAATATCAGGCAAATCCAACAAAACCCGCCTGTCAAAACGTCCGGGGCGAAGCAAGGCAGGATCTAAAACATCCGGCCGATTGGTGGCGGCAACAACAATCACGTTTGTGTCCGTTTCAAAACCATCCATTTCCACCAGAATCTGATTGAGCGTTTGCTCGCGTTCATCATGTCCGCCGCCAAGACCTGCTCCACGGTGACGCCCCACGGCATCAATTTCATCAATAAAAACAATGGCCGGCGCGTTTTTTTTGGCTTTTTTAAAAAGATCCCTCACCCTGCTGGCTCCCACGCCCACAAACATTTCCACGAATTCCGAACCGCTGATATTGAAAAACGGCACTCCGGCTTCGCCAGCCACGGCTTTGGCCATCAAAGTTTTGCCGGTTCCCGGCGGACCCAGAAGCAAAACGCCTTTGGGAATTTTAGCGCCGATATTCAAAAACTTCTTCGGATGTTTTAAAAATTCAACTATTTCCTGCAGTTCTTCTTTGGCTTCCTGAGCACCCGCCACATCGGCAAAAGTCACTCTTTTCTTTTTGTCTTTGGGATCAACCACGCGGGCGCGGGAAAGCCCGAAAGAAAGCGCTTGCGTATTGCCTCTTTGCGCTTGGCGCATCATAAACCAAATAAAACCTCCAATCAGTAAAAACGGCAAAAGAAAAGGAAAAATCGCTCCCATCCAGATCATCCAGCCGGAATCTTCTTTTACTTCCATGTTTATTTTTTTAAACTGTTCCTTGTCAATATTATAATTATTCAACGATTCGGTAAGAGAGCTTTCCGCTTCTTTGGTGGCTTTTTCCAGAACGCCATCATACAATTCAATGTTCAGGTTATTGCCCTCAACCTGAATTTGTTTAACCTTTCCTTCATTGATTTGACCAACCAAATCGCTCAGTGTGATGCTGACCGGTTTTTTAACCGGAGCGCTGTATAAAATGAAAAGTCCGGAAATAACCAGAAAAATAAGGATGACTAACGAAATATTTTTGATTAATTTTTCCATAATATAAATATTTTATCACCTTTGCGGATAAATTTCAACCCCTTGAACGACAGCGCCTGCCGCTTATTTTTCGCGCTTTTCATTATTTTGATAATTTCTGAAATATGCCGGCTTTCAATGTCTTTTGTGTCGCCCTTGATTGCGGTGATAAATTTCAGAATAATTCTCTTTTGCAAGGCCGGATGAAGATTCAAAATTTTTTTGGCATCCATTTCTTTGCCGGTTTCCATTTTTTTTTCGGTTTCCGCCCGCAAAAAATCATAGTCATCAGCAATCGTTTTTGCTGCCTCCGAAATCGTCCGCTTGACGTTTGGATTGAAATTTTTTTCCAAAAAAGGGATCAGTTTGTTCCTGACTTTATTCCTGAAAAAAACATTTCTGGCATTAGTTTTGTCAATCCGGAATTTCAGTTTGTTTTTTTCAAGATATTCCAAAATTTCCGCGCGCGAAACATCCAAAAACGGCCTGATAATAAAATTATTCCTATGACTCATCGCTGAAAGACCCTTGAGTCCGGCGCCGCGGATAACACGCATCAAGAACGTTTCCGCTTGGTCGTTGGCGTTATGCGCGACAGCGATAAAATCAAGCTTATTTTCTTTCCTTGTTTTTTCAAAAAAATCGTAGCGGATATTTCTCAATTCATTTTCCGGGGGCGTTCTTTTCCCGAAATGAAGTTTCAGCAGTTTTGTTTCAAATCCATGCTTTTCTGCCATTTTTCGCACAAATTTTTCGTCTTTTTCACTTTCTTTTCCCCGCAATCCGTAATTCACATGGACAACAATTAATTTCAAATTGTATTTCGGCGCCAATCTCGCGAATATGTCCAACATGCAAACCGAATCCGGCCCACCTGAACAAGCGACCGCGATTTTATCTCCCTTTTTCCACAAATCGTATTGGCGAGAAATATTCTGAAATTTTTTGATAAGATTTTTCATTCTTTTTTATACTATCCCAAGCAAAGCTGTGAATCCAATGGAATCATAAGTTTATAATGCAACTGGCCATTTGGCAATAGTTTTATTTAACTTCAATTTCCGGCAGAGTATCCCAAAAAAATTCAAAAATTAATTTAAGCGTGTTGTAAATTTCCGGCGCTTCTATTATCAGCGCCGTTTCTTCCTTAGAAGACATTAGCGCGACTTTCCTATGTCCATATAAATTAATTTCAATTGAAAAAGGATATTTGGCTGGATTGACAGTTTTAGTCATACGTAACTGTTCCTGATCGCGAGAAACAAACTCTTTTGTTAGAAATTCTGTGGCTGGCATGACAGCACGCACATAAATATTATTCCTAACTCTCTTTTTTAAATAACTCTCCGCCCATTCTCTTCCCAGAACATTAACCACGTGCTCCGAAGCAAAAGACAAAAGCTCTCCGTTATATTTCAGCGTGTCCGCGTAAACATCCTTGAACCCTTCCTTGCCTTCATAAAACCAGAATTTCGGTTTGGAAACACCGCTGTTATTCAAATTGTTTAGCTGCGGCAGTATTTGCGCCAAGAGCATCTCTCTTTTTTTAATTATGCTTTCCAGCTCAGATGGCTCGGCTGCCAAAAATCTTTTCTTCTTGCCCCGTATAGTTGTTCGAATAAATCCGGCCGCGATCATATCGTCAACAATGTCGTATATTGTCGTCCTTTTTACCTCGGCTTTTTTGGCAATTTCCTTAATTGAACATTCCCCCAGCTCCAAACAAGCCATATATATCTTGGCTTGCTTCTCCGGGAGGCCTATTTGTTGCAGGGTTGTTTCCAACATACTATTGTTTTGTCGATATTTTCGACTACATTTATATAATATATGAATCTTTAAATTATGTCAAAATGGCTTTTATAAAGGATATTTAAAAAACAGTCAGTTTTCTGTTGATATTAAAAGTCGTAATAATGTCCATGATGAGATACATAGGTAACACTTCTAAAATCAAGAAGTATGTTACCCAAGGCACTTTTTAATGGTTACAATAACGATAGAGAAATTAAGAATTTAGAGGATTCGGGATTTCAAGTAATTGAAGACCTGGTCCCGCTCTATCGTATGGTATACAATTTACAGTCCGTGTAAATTTTATCAATGGTATTTTTGATTTCAATTTCTTCCTGATTGATTTTCGGTTGGTAGTAAATGCTTGATCTGGATATTCCCAGAAGTTCTGCTTGGCGGGATAAATTGATTTGGGGATTGTTCCTCTCAATCAAAATCGATTTCTCTCGGTAGCTCAAGGTTGAATTTTTTTTTAAGCCAAGAGATTTCCACCTCCCGTTGTCCTATTGTTTTGTACAATTCATCAATTGTTCTGTCTTTGGAGAAATTTTCTTTCTTGCGCTTGTCGGTAAATATTTTTTCCGCCTCTGACTCCATCTGCTTTTTCCAGAGTCCAATTTGAGTCGGATGAATCTGATACTGGCTGGCTAGCTTGGCTACGGATTCACCCCTGATGGCTGCCAGAGCAATTGAAGCTTTCTGCTTCGGTGTGTATGATTTTTTCATATTCTGATTGTATCATACCCATCTAATATGGTTGTCTAGATTTGCCAGTCCAGTATAGTAAGAAACACGAATGTTTAGTGGACGGGCGTGTTGATATTGATTCTAATTTTTTTGAAGAATAGGTGTGTAGAAGAGAAAACTATCCCTTGTCTCTTTTTGGAAATTGTTTAAGGAGTAATTTACTAAAGAAATCTTTGATTTCACTAGTTCATCGCAAAAATTTAGGAGGAAGAAAATGAGTGATCACAGAGTGCATATTATTGAAAACTACAGGAAAGGTGAAGTAGGCAGAGACGGCTTGTATCATAGCTGGTGTGTTATTGGTCAAGGCGGCAAAAAATATCAGGTAAAGACGGAAGACCAGGCCAAGCTCGAATATTTTGTGAAAAGCGGGGTTGAAGTTGTATATTTTGTTTCCTCACTAAAGCGCTGGGATAAGTCTATATGGGCGAGTATTGTAATATCAGAACAGGATTATAATGAGTGGGTCGGCAGAATAAGACAAAACGGTGTGTGCTAAAAATTGGCAAGAAAGTTGAATCTAACTTTCTTGCCTTTTTGTTTACAACAAAGACAGGCGTCAATGACCCTGCCTTTTTCTTTCGGCTGGAAATATAATTTTACCAATTTTGTTCCCGACGCATTTATTAAATTTCAAGCGTTATACACTATACTCCGATCGGAGTATAGTGTATAACTAATTCGAAATAATCAGAATGATGGACAAATTTGTTTTTGACTAATCGACATTTTTCCAATAAAATGAAGTCATGGGAAACGATATTGAAAAATTGGCCCGGGAGTGGATGAGCGCCAGCCCGGAACAAGCGCAAGTCGAAAGCGAGTATTACTGCCCAACGCGGGATGTTTTTGAAGCGCGCAATAATAAAACGCCAGAAGAACTTATAAATAAAGGGGTTGACGAGAGCCTGTCTTATTTCATTTATTCCATACTGGGAGAACTGGGAAACAATTCTTTCGATCATAATCTGGCAAATTGGCCTGATGTAATCGGAGTTTTTTTTGCGATGGAATATAACGGTAAAAATGGGAGGGCGATAATAGCCGATAGAGGACTAGGTGTTTTAAATACCCTGAAAAAAGCTGCTCCGGAGCTAAAAACTGACGCCGAGGCACTTGAAATGGCCTTTACTAAAAAAATTTCCAGCCGCGTGCTGGAAAACAGAGGCAACGACTTGAAGTTCGTGAAAAACAATGTTATTGAAAATAATTTGTTTCTGAAATTTTGTTCCGGCAATGCCTGCGTTGCCATTAATCATGGAATGGAAAGAGAAACTGGCAACAGTGTCGTCAGGGGCTGTGTGGCTATATTAAAATTTTAAAAAATTTATGAGAATAGAAATTATAAAATTCGGCGACAAACTTGTTTCCCGTCCGGCAGGAAGGGAGGCTTTTTTAGCATTGGAATCGTACCAATTAAAAAATTTATCCCCGGAAGAAATAATTGAGATAGACTTTGAAGGCGTGAATGCTCTGACTCCTTCCTGGGCCGATGAGGTTGTTACGAAAATTGCCAATAAATTCAAAAATATCAAACTTCTCAATACAAAAAACGCAACCGTGCAGGCTACTTTAAAAACTTTGCGTGAATATTCAGATTTGAAAGTCTGATTTTCTGCCTTGTTTTTCAGCCAAGACGATTTCTGATAATATCCGCGGTTTGGGCGATAGCTTTGGAAAGTTTTCCCTCCTCATTGACAACCTCATAATCATAAATGTTTTTATGTTTCAACCATTCTTTGGTATATTCCATTCTCTCGCGTATATATTTTTCGGCAATGCCGCCGCGGCGGCGGATGCGATTTTCCAAAACATCCAGAGGAGCGCTAACAAAAACAGCCGGAATTTCGGAATATAGTTTCTTTGCCGAAGCAACTCCTTTCCAGTCTATTTTCCAAATGCCGATTTTGCCGGAATTCCTAACGCGTTCAATTTCTTCTTTGGTCACGCCGTATAAGTTGCCGTTATATTGTTCGGCCCATTCCGCGAATTCGCCATTATCCCGCCGGCGGACAAATTCTTTCCGGTTCAAAAAATAATAGGGATTGCCCGAGGATTCTCCTGGACGCATTTGGCGCGTGGTTGTCGTTATAACTCTTTCTATTTCAAAATATTTTCGCAGACCTTCAATAATGGAGTCTTCTCCCGCGCCTGAAGGTCCGGAAATGATAAAAATATTGGATTTGTTTTCAGCTATTGACATATTTTTTATTCATGCTACATTGCAAATTCGCATAAAATTCTGAAAAGGAGGGCAAAAATGACCAAGGAGGTATTTTCTCTAGCTGATATTCTTACTCTCGAGGAAATGCGGGAATTATCAGAGGCCGATTTTTCTCCAGAAAATATAATCAGGAAATTCGAGAAGGATTCCATGGTTAAAAAGGTAGAATACAAAGGCGAAGAAGACAGGTTTTATATCACATTTACGGACGGGGAGATTGTAGATCTTAAAATTTCCCTTCCGCAAAAAGCAACCAGTGCTTGATCAACATGGGCTGAAAATATCAATTTTCAGCCCTTTTACTTTTCAAAAGATCCTTGGCTAAATTTTTAAACAATTCCATGATTATAATCCTTTTGGACGGATTTGCTTTGCCCATCTCAATTAAGACCTGTTTGAAAAAATCAACTATAAATGCGTCGCTGACGATATCTTCCGGTTTTGCTCCTTCAAGTTCTATCTTTTTCCAATATTCAAGCATTTTCGCATGATTACCTAGAATAACCACCACATTGGCGTTGCCTTCCCAATCAATTTCTGAATCTGGCTTTTTCTTCTTGTGTGCTAAAAAATTCCGCTTTCGTAGAAAATCTTTTTTCTCCTGATATTTTTTTGGGTTGGTCGTGAATTGGATACCGAACGGTTCGGTCAGATTTTTAAGCTGAAGCCAAAAATCAACTTTTTCGTGGTAGTCCTCATAGTCTGTTCCCTTCTCAACCTTTTCAATAGCATACCTTCTGTTAGCTAAAGCGCTACGGATAATTTTTTCCGCCAGGTGCCCGAATTTTTCTTCATAGCGGGGATATTTTTCTTTTTTATTTTCCATTTTTTTCGGCGAGAAAGAGTTGGCAGCGGACGGGTTGAATGGAAATTTCGGATCCATATTTTTCATTTTAATATGTTTAATTATAAGAACAAACACACACAACTGTCCATTTTTGAGTTTTCTTTATTTTTTCTCCGCCTTCTCATCTTTCTTTTTCTTCGTTTTTTCTTTTTCGGTTTCATTTTTCACAAACATCAACCCCATCCGATGCTCTTTTGGTTCAATGGAAAGTATTTTCCAGTCATAGGATTCACCTGTTTTCAAAACCTCGTCCATTTTTTTGTCCGAAAAAATTTCCCTGAATTCGCTCACATGCGCCAAACCATGAATATCTTTGTCCAGATACACAAAAGCGCCGAATGGATTTATTTTGTCAACCTTGCCTTTCACAACATCGCCTGCCTTGTATTTTTCGCTGATTTGCGTCCAGGGATCGGTTTTTAACATTTTTAAAGAAAGCGATACACGAGTGTCGTCAATGCCGATTATCTGTGCTTTGACTTTATCTCCCGTTTTCACAACCTTGCGCGGATCGCCAATAAGCTGCCAATCCAATTCCGAAATATGCACTAAGCCTTCCATTTTATCTCTTTCGTCCGAGGAATCTTTTTTAGCAGGAGGCAAAAATTTCACAAAAGCGCCAAAATCAACCACGCCGCTGATTTCGCCAGAAACGATATCTCCAACATTCATTTGAGAAATTATTTCCCGTTCTTTTTCGCTAATAGCCGCCTTTTCACTGACAATAAGCTTTTCTGCCACCTGATCAACGTCAATAATCTTGATTTGCAATTCTTCTCCTACCAATTTTTTCAAAATTTCCAAAATTTTATTTTTATCTCCGTCTTCCACGCGCGGATAATGTTCACTGGAAAGCTGGGAAACAGGCAAAAAACCAGAAATTCCGTTAATTTCCACCATCAAACCTCCTTTATTCGCGTCCAGAGTTTTAGCGGTGATTATTTCCTGATTGTCACGCTTGGATTCAAGATCCTCCCACGATTTTCCATATGATGCCTCGCGAATGGAAAGTTCAATATGCCCATCTTCATTTTCCAAATCCATAAGCGTCGCGCTTACCACGTCGCCTTTTTTAAGTTTATTGGCCGCATTTAACCCGTCACGAATTTCTTTTCCAATGACAATTCCCGTACCCAATTGACCCAAATCAATTAAAACCGAATTGGATGAAATAGAAACAACTATTCCTTCCATCACATCCCCCACGCGCGGAATGGTTATCGGGTGTTTGGCGAGAAGCTTGCTCATCGGAGTGCCATCATTAGCGTCCGCATCTGTTGTTTTGATTGTTTCTTCTCCTGTTTTCTTTTTATTTTCTGTTTCACCTGATTGTTCATTGCCGATTTTATCCACGGCTTCCACTAATTTGTCTAAAATTCCCATAAGTTTAATTTTTTAATCAAACGCGTGCGCCGCGCGCTTTTGTTTAAAAATTAATTGGCGCAAAAAAAATCTCCTAATTGCAATAGGAAATCATCAAGAAAACCGGAAATTAATGAAATCCGCCGAAACGGACATTTCCTTTATTCAATTTTCTTAATAATTACCGTATTGGTTATTTTAACAGCTTTCAAATTTTTTGCAAGGACAAGACCTCGACAAACCAATTTTATGGTGATAAAATGAAAATCAGTTAAAATTAATTTATTTTCCATGAATATTCAATATTACGGACATTCCTGTTTTAAAATAACCACCCGTCCGGAAGGCCGCGGACAAGAGGAGGTTTCTTTGTTTTTGGATCCTTTTGAAAAAAAAATCGGCTTGCGTCCTCCGCAGGGACAAGCCGATTTAGTGCTTATTACCCACCATCATTACGATCACAACAACGCGGGAGCAATCAAAGGCAACCCGACAATTATTGATATTCCCGGAGAATATTCAGTAAAAGGCATCAATATTATCGGCTTGGAATCTTTCCATGATTCCGCGTCAGGAACTGAAAGAGGGAGAAACACTATTTATTTGATAGAATCAGAAGATATGAAAATTTGCCATTTGGGCGATTTAGGCGAAGGTCTTTCCGAAAAACAACTGGAGGAAATTGATGGTCTGGATGTTTTAATGATTCCAATAGGAGGAAAATGCACAATCAACAGCAAACAAGCCATTGAAATAATACAAAAAATAGAACCTAAAATAATTATTCCTATGCATTACAAAATAAAAGGGACGACCATTGACATTGACGATGAAAAAAATTTTTGCGCCGAAATAGGAAAATGCTCCAAAGAAAAACCATTTAAAATAAACTTGAAGAAAAAAGAATTGGAGCAAAAGAACATGGAAGTTATGTTGATGGGGATTGAATGATCAGTAAAACACTGTTTTTAATTAGCCAAGATTATATTTCATCGGTATGTTTCTTTTTGATAAAATAAATGAAATCAAAAAAAAGCCGGAAAATGTGCGCTTGCGTTATGTTTGGGGATTAGTCGCTTTTTTCATGACTTTTATAATTTTAATCTGGATAACTTCCTTAAAACAAAATTTTTTGCGCCAGACTCCCGCTTCTCAAAAAAAAGAAAGCGCGCAGGAACAATTTAAAAACTTTTTTCCAGAACCGCCGCCGGTGAAAGATGTTTTACAAAAAACAACGGCATCGCTGGAAGAAGAATTCAAAAAAGAAGAAGAGCGACTAAAATCAAACGAAGAAAATTCAAATTCCCAGAACTCCCGATAAAAAAACGGAATAAACATTCAAAAAAATTATGCCGGAACAAATAACGCCCAAAAAAATAACTGACGAAGTTCAACAATCGTACTTGGATTACGCGATGAGCGTAATCGTGGCTCGCGCTCTGCCTGACGTGCGTGACGGACTTAAGCCGGTTCACAGAAGAATTCTTTACTCTATGTGGGAAAGCGGATTGCGATCCGGAGCCAAATTCAGAAAATCAGCCACCGTGGTTGGAGAGGTGTTGGGAAAATACCACCCGCACGGAGATTCGGCAGTTTATGAATCCATGGTGCGATTAGCGCAGGATTTTTCCATGCGCTATCCTTTAGTTTGGGGACAAGGAAACTTCGGATCTATGGACGGCGACAGCGCGGCGGCCTATCGCTACACGGAAGCGAAATTAATGCCCATCGCCGAAGAAATGCTTTTGGATATTGAAAAAAACACTGTTGATTTTGTTCCCAATTTTGATGGAGTCCACGCTGAACCAATTATTTTACCAGCCAAACTTCCACAATTATTGCTAAACGGAACGATGGGTATTGCCGTCGGCATGGCCACGAATATTCCGCCTCACAACCTCGGGGAATTAACAGACGCAATAAGCCATCTCATTGAAAACCCTCAGGCAACAACAGACGATCTCTTGAAATTTATTCATGGTCCCGATTTTCCAACCGGAGGAATTATTTATAACGCCAAAAACATCCGTGAGGTTTACGCGTTAGGTAAAGGAAAAATTATTACCCGCGCCAAAACTGAAATCATAGAAACAAAGTCGGGCAATTTTCAAATTATTGTCAGTGAAATTACTTATGCCACCAACAAAGCGGTTCTGCTTGAAAAAATAGCCGAGTTGGTTAAAGGAGGAAAAATTCAGGGCATCAAAGATTTGCGCGATGAATCAGACCGCCAAGGAGTGCGCATCGTCATAGATCTTAAAAAAGACGCTTATCCCAAAAAGGTTCTTAACAAGCTTTTTTCGGCCACTGATTTACAAAAAAATTTCAATGTAAACATGTTGGCGTTGGTCAATGGCATTGAACCCCAAGTTCTTAACCTCAAATCCATTTTAGAACATTACGTAAACCACCGGCAGATTGTCATTACGCGGCGAACGCAATTTGAACTGGAAAAAGCCAGAGACCGCGCCCATATCTTGGAGGGTCTCAAAAAAGCACTGGATCACATTGACGCCGTCATTGAATTAATCAAAAAATCTCCAACCAAAGAAGAAGCGCACGCGAACTTAATGAAAAAATTTAAATTATCCGAAAGACAATCCACCGCGATACTGGAAATGAAACTGCAAACACTCGCCGGACTGGAACGCAAAAAAATCGAAGATGAATTGAAGGAAAAGAAAAAATTAATTGAAGATCTGGAGATACTGCTCAAAAGCCCGAAAAAAATTCTAGATGTTGTTAAAAAGGAATTGGCTGAAATTAATGATAAATATGGAGATGAACGAAAAACCAAAGTGGTTAAAAGCGGATTGGATGAATTCACCCAGGAAGATCTGATCCCTAACGAAGAAGCTATCATTACCATCACAGAGGACGGATATATTAAACGTATGAATCCTTCGGTTTATAAAGTCCAAAAACGCGGAGGCAAAGGCGTCATAGGAGCCAATACCAAAGAAGGAGACGAGATATCGCAAATGAGCGCGGTAATGACTCTTGACAATTTAATGTTTTTCACAAATACCGGAAAAGTTTTTCAAACCAAAGCTTATGAAATTCCCGAATCATCCCGGATTGCCCGCGGACAATCTGTCGCCAATTTTCTGCAACTGGCTCCGGAAGAAAAAGTAACCGCCATGATCGCTTTCAATAAAGACGATAATTACAAATTTTTCTTTATGACAACGGAAAGCGGCACCGTGAAAAAAACAAGAATTGAAGATTTTGACAACGTCCGGCGCAGCGGACTGATTGCCATCAAGCTAGAAAAAGGGGATGCTTTGCGGTGGGTAAAACCCATTACCGGAACCGATGAAATCGTCATAGCCACAACACTTGGACAAGCCATTCATTTCAAAGAAAGCGACGTACGGCCAATGGGGCGCAATGCCGGCGGAGTTCGTGGAATCAGACTCAAAAAATCCGATTGCGTCGTCAGCATGGATGTTGTTTTTAAAAATCAAAAAGGCAATCAATTGCTTATTATTTCCGAAAACGGGTATGGAAAAAGAAGTAATCTTAGTTATTATAAGGTGCAAAGAAGAAGCGGCAGTGGAATCAAAACGGCCAAAATAACCGCTAAAACAGGAAAGCTCGTGGGAGCCAGTATTATCAATACCGATGAAATTGAAGGAGATATGATTGTAACTTCGGAAAAAGGACAAATTATCCGTATTCCGCTCAAAGACGTTCCCGTTCTGGGACGCGCCACACAGGGGGTAAAAATCATGAAACCTCATCCGGGAGATAAATTGGCGGCAATGACTATTCTTTAAAAAAACTGCTTTCATTCTTTTGTTTTGCTTTGATTTTTTTTATTGGACAAACAAATGTTAATATGTTAAATTTTTATTATAATCAACTTAACATAGCCGGCATTGGTTGTCGTCAAGACGCAACGAATGTCGCGCCGAAAAAATATGGCGCTCAACGCCAAACAAAAGTCCAAAGTGACTCAAGAAATAAAAAGACATGAAAAAGACACTGGTTCTCCGGAATACCAAATAGCTCTTTTCACCGAACGAATAAAAAAACTAACATCCCATCTCCAAAAAAACAAGAAGGATTTTCATTCGCGACGCGGTCTTCTTAAATTAGTCGCCAAACGAAGAAATCTTTTAGCTTATCTGGAAAAGAAAAGCGAGAAATCCTTTAAAAAAATCAAAAAACAATTAGGTTTAAAATAAATTAATTGGCAGCTGGCGCTGCCTTTAACAATACCTAACTTAAATCTCCGGGCGTAAGCCCGAGAGATGAAGTTGCATCCAGTGTCCTCTTGTCCCATACTGTAAGTATGGAGTTCAAGAAATTAAGTCATTGCGTATACCGCTGCGATT
>JBBINP010000009.1:0-23445 GCA_037443825.1 Candidatus Moraniibacteriota bacterium | reverse complement strand
CATATGGCCTTGGGAGGGAAAACTCCCAGCGAGTATCTGGATGAAAAATTAAAAAATCACATATCCATGCAATCCTTAACAGTACCCATTAAAACTGTGCATGAGGTGCGTTAGAGGATACACACACTCGGGTCGCCCTTTTACCTCGATAGAATGGGTCTCTCCGATAAAAAATTGTCGATGCGGAGGCGGTAGGATTCGAACCTACGGTGCCCTTTCAGACACAACAGTTTTCAAGACTGTCCTATTAAACCGCTCTAGCACGCCTCCTCTGAAACGATTAGACGTTTTTCCGTTAAAGCGTTTTTTATTTTTTGCGTTCGTGTTTTTGTTTAGATTATCAGAAATTTAATAAAATATCAATAATGTGCTATAATAATTTCACATGGAAAAGAAAAAAATAGCCATTGTGAGTTTGACTTCGTGCGAAGGGTGCCAATTCGCGCTTTTGGATTTGGGGGAGCGTTTTTTGAAATTTGCTCAACAAGTTGAAATAGCGGATTTTCGCCTTTTGGAAGATGAGGATGACAGGGGAGAATCGTTGCAAGTCGGAATTGTGGAGGGCAATCCGATTACGCCGGAAAATATCGCGATTCTCAAAAAAATACGCGCGCGCAGCAAATATTTGGTGGCGCTGGGAAATTGCGTGGCTATGGGAGGAATTCCGGAAATTAAAAATTATCAAAAAGGCAAAGACACTATCAAACATATCTACAAATATCTGCGGGGCATTCATAATCCGGAAATCAAAGAAATAGACAACTTCGTGAAGGTGGATTTTGTTTTGCCGGGCTGTCCCATAAACGCCGAAGAATTTTTGAAATATATTCCCGAGCTTTTGGAAGATCGCGTTCCGTCAATTCCGGACAATTCGGTTTGCGTGGAATGCAGAACAAGGGGCAATCGTTGCTTTTTTTTGGACAACAAACCGTGCTTTGGACCGATGATTTTGGGCGGTTGCGACGCGGTTTGCCCGACGGCGCGCATGAGTTGCCAGGGTTGCCGCGGAATCAGGCCGAAAGGCAATGTCAAAGCCATGCGGCAGACGCTTAAGAAAATGATGACGGACGAGGAATTTGAAAATATGGCCGAAATATACGGTTTGCGGGATAGTATTGAGGAATCGGCAGCCGATTCTCAATAAAAAATAATCATTTTTGTTCAATTTTTATTCATTTCATATGAATATTCGCATAAACCATATCGCTAAAATGGAAGGTCACGCCGGTTTTGCGGCCAGTATTGTCAAAGGCGACGTGAGATCGGCCAAATTGGAAATCAAAGAAGGTGTCCGGCTGATTGAAGGCGTTTTAATCGGACGCCATTTTTCCGATTTGCCGGTGATCGCGCAAAGAATTTGCGGCATTTGTCCGGTGGTGCACAATTTGGTTTCCGTTAAGGCGATTGAAAACGCAATGAGAGTGGAAATCAGCCAGGAAACAATAAAACTGAGAAAACTTTTGGAATTGGGACAAATTATTCATTCGCACTGCCTTCATCTTTTCTTTTTGTCACTGGCTGATTTTTTGGATATTGAAAATGATCTGGTTTTGGTCAAGGAATATCCGGAAGAGGCGAAAAAAGCCATTCGCCTCCGTGAATACGGAATGGAAATAGTCAGAGTTATCGGAGGGCGGGTGATACATCCGTTAACCAATGAAATCGGCGGTTTCAAAAAAATTCCCGCTTATGATGAAATGCAAAAAATAGCGGACAAAAGCGAGGGAGCAATTCAGGATGCTTTAATGCTGGGAGATCTTTTCAAGAGTCTGAAAATGCCGCAGTTTTTCCGTCCGACGGAATACGTGTCTCTGAATAAAACCGGAGAATACGCGATTTATGACGGCGACATTGTTTCCAATAAAGGGTTGCGCATCGCGGCGGAAGATTTTGAAAAAAATTTCCGCGAGCTTCAGCGCCAGCAGGAAGTGATAAAGAGAGTGAAATCAGACGGCAAAACAAGTTATATGGTCGGCGCTATCGCCCGCGTCAATCTTCAGCGCGAAAAATTAAATCCTAAAGCGGCGGAATATCTGAAACAACTCGGACTTGAATTTCCCGATTTCAATCCGTTTCATAATATTCTGCATCAAATGGCGGAGGTTATTCACGCGATTGAGGAATCAGTCAGGATCTTGAGCGGTTTTTTGCTCCATCGGAATTTGGAAAACGCTTTGACAAAAACATACAAAACGCGCGAAGGCATGGCCGCCGCCGCCGTGGAAGCTCCACGGGGAACTCTTTATTACCATGTTGATATTGATGCCAAAGGTTACGCGCGCAGCGTCAACATCATCACTCCGACGGCGCAGTTTTTGTCTCATATGGAAGACGATATTGCCTCTTATTTGCCGCAAATCTTGGATCTTTCAGAAAAAGAAAAAGAAAAAAAACTGCGCGCGTTCATCCGGGCGTATGATCCGTGCATCAGTTGCGCCGTCCATTGAATTTTATAAAAATGCCGATTATTTATTATGCATGATTTTTTGCTTGCCAAGGAAATAACGGATGCCGTTTTTAGAATCGCGAAAGAAAAAAAATTAAAGGGAATTAAATCCGTGTCGCTTGAGATTGGAAGCGTGTCATTCGCTCACGACGGATTTCCGGAACACGCGGAAGACGTTAATCTGGAAAATTTGAAATTTGGAATTGAAAATCTGGCTAAAAATACGATTTTGGGCGATGCGAAATTTCGCATAAAAAAAACAAACGGAAGTAGCTGGAAAATAGGGAATATTGAAGTTTTATAATTGTTTAATTCCATAATTTCTGATTTTGTAAAAAATTTTTTTAATTTTTAAAAATTTGAAAATTCTATGGCTAAAATCGCTATCAATGGTTTCGGGCGCATCGGGCGTCCAAGTTTCAAAATCGCTTTTGAAAAAGAAGACATTGAAATTGTCGCCGTCAATGATCTGACAGACATCAAAACGGCGGCGCATCTTTTGAAATACGATTCTTCCTACGGGCGCTATCAGCGTGCGGTTGTGGTTGACGAAGAAAACAGCGAATTGATTGTGGACGGCACGCGCGTCAAGTATTTTTCCCAATCAAATCCGGAAAATTTGCCATGGAAAGAGTTGGAGGTGGATGTCGTGCTGGAGTGCGCGGGCGTTTTTGAAACCAAGTCTGAAGCCGGCAAACACATTCAAGCCGGAGCCAAAAAAGTTATTCTTTCCGCTCCGGCCAAGGATGACACGCCAATTTATCTTTTGGGCGTGAACGCGGATGAATATCGGGGAGAGGAAATAATTTCCAACGGATCATGCACGACAAATTGCCTCGCGCCGATTATTAAAGCGCTGGATGAAAATTTCGGAGTGGAGAAAGGGTTTATGACAACGACGCATTCTTACACCAATGACCAGCGGTTGCAGGATCTTCCCCACAGGGATTTGCGCCGGGCCCGCGCCGCGGCGCAAAATATTATTCCCACCACGACCGGAGCGGCGAAAAACGTCGGCAAAACAATCAGACATCTGAATGGAAATCTGGACGGAATTTCATTGCGCGTTCCGACGGCAACCGTTTCCATAGTTGATTTTATTTGCGTGCTTAAAAAAACGGCGTCTGTTGAGGAAATAAACGCTTCTTTCAAGGAAGCGGCGGAAAACGAATTAAAAAATATTCTGGCGGTCTCCCAAGATCCTTTGGTTTCCATGGATTTCAAAGGCGATCCGCGCTCGGCGATTGTTGATTTATCCCTCACGATGGCTAACGGTAATCTGGCAAAAGTGGTCGGCTGGTACGACAATGAATGGGGATATTCCAATCGGCTGGTGGAAATGGCGGAATTAGTGGCTTTAAAAACGCGTCTTTAAGAAATATTAATTTCAGGGTTGAAAAAGATTATTTTATTGAAACAAAAGAGATTGAAAAAAATGTTTATTGGCGCGAAAAAATCGCCATTGACAAGAGACTGGAAAAAGAAAATCCTTGATTGACAAAAAAAATGATCGGATTAAAATTACAATGAAGCTTGGTTTTTAATCATTAAAAATAAAAACATTATGAGAAAAAAAGCGATTATTGTGGCGATGTTGTCTTTTGCTCTGGCGGCTGGCGTTGTCCAGGCGGAAACATTGCAGGAAAGAAAACAACAGAAAGCGGAAAATTGGAAAGCCAAACAGAAAGAATGGCAAGAACAAAAATGCAAGCGAGTGGAAGAACGCGTTCAAAATCGCATTACCCGTTTTGAAGAGGGGAAAGTGAGAAGGATGAACGCCTATGACAATCTCAGGAACAGAATCACCAAAATCATAAGTCGGGCGGAAGAAAAAGGAGACGATGTTTCCAAATTGAAAGAATATCAGGGAGTTTTGAACGGAAAGATAACCAAATTTGAAGAAAGTTACAAATCTTTTATCGTCAAATTGCGCGGTTCGCAAAAATACGCTTGTGGCAATTCGGAAGGACAATTTCGCGGCAATCTTCAGCAGGCGCGGGAAACCATTAAAACGGTGCAGGAAAACGCGCAAGACATCAAAAACTATGTTGTCAACACCATTCGTCCGGAAATAAAAACGTTAAAGGATCAAAAACCGAAGACGGATGGAAATGAATCGGAAAGTGGCGCGGAATAATGAAATAAGCGATAAAAATTTTAAAAAAACTTTAATTTTATGAACAAACAAAAAATTATCTTTTTTTACTTTATCTTTGCGGCGGCGTTGCTTTTTTCCGGTTGCGGAGGGCCGCAAAACCGGACATCATTGCCGATTAATCCGGTTCATGAAGATCTTTCTCCGGCGAATCAAACCGAGATAAATCAGACCAGCTTACCCGCAGTCGGACTAAAAACAAATGAAATTGACAAAGAAGTTGAAAGTATTGACGCTGAAATTGATTCAATCCAAGGCGATGATCTTGGCGAAGAATCTTTGTCAGACGCGGAAATGGGATTATAAATTCAAATAAGTTTTATTTTGCCAGATTAAAAAACTCCGCTTGGGCGGAGTTTTTTGCCGAAAAACATTCGCGTGAATTTTTAAGACCCGTTTTTCTTTTTAAGACAGCGGGTGCAAATTTTAGTGCGTCGCCCGTTTATTTTTTTGGATTGCAGGTTTATTTTAACCTTTTTTTTGGTGGCGATATTGGAATGGCTGCGCGAAGTTCCGGCAATCGTTCCGCGTCCGCAAATTTGACACACTCTGGACATAATAAGCTGGAAGTTTGTAAAATTCATAAGATCCGCGAAACACGAACTTTCAAATTTATTGAACAAATAAAAAAACCTCGGTTTCGCTTTTTTGAATTTTAAAAACCTGACTGTTGATTTATTACAGAATTTATTTTATCATAGGAATATAATTTTAGCAACATTCAATTATGTCTCCCGAAATAATTCTAATCACGTTTCAGGTACTAATCCTTATTATGTCGGTCGTAATTCACGAATTCGCGCACGGACTGTCAGCGTTATGGTTGGGGGACGCCACTGCGAAATATGCCGGAAGACTGACGCTTAATCCCTTAAAACATCTTGATTTCTGGGGGTCTTTTGTCGTGCCGTTTCTGATGATTTTGACCATGGGCATTGGAATAGGATGGGCCAAGCCGGTGCCGTATAATCCCTATAATCTTCGCGATCAAATCAAGGGACCGGCTCTCGTGGGATTGTCTGGACCTTTTTCCAATATTCTTTTAGCTCTTGTTTTCGGATTGGCCGCCAGATTTATTCCCATAAATTATATGGCCAAAGTGGATATTCTCAAAAGTCTCTTTAGCTTTAATTTTGATAACCTGACTGCCGTTATCGCCGGATCTTTTGGCGCGATTTTTTTTCTTTTATTTTCCATGGTAGCTCTGGTTAATATTATTTTGGCGTTTTTTAATTTAATTCCCATTCCGCCACTGGATGGATCCAAACTTTTGTTTGCCATTTTGCCGATTAAAATAGAAACCAAAATCATGCTGGAACAGTTCGGATTTGTTTTTTTACTTGTTATTTTTATTCTTTTTTCAGGCCCCCTGAGTTATTTTCTGTCGCTGATGAGAAATCTGTTTTTTCAAATTGTAGTAGGGGTGTGAGAAAAAGCATCCGGCCGAGCGATTGACAATATTTTTATTTTTTTATATTATTCATTTCGCTAGCGCGTCTAGCCGTTTTTATTTTGAAAACTGTAATTTTTTTAAAATTTGACAAAAAATGCCAACCATCAATCAACTTATAAAACACAGGCGGAAAACAGCCAAAAGAAAATCAAAATCACCGGCTATGGCGCATGTTTTTAATTTGCTCAAAAATCGTCCTAAAAAGACATCTAGTCCTTTCAAGAGAGGCGTGTGTGTCAAGGTGGGAACAACCACTCCCAAAAAACCCAACTCGGCTCTTAGAAAAATTGCCAGGGTTCGTCTGACGAATGGCATGGAGGTTACAGCTTATATTCCGGGGGTGGGTCATAATTTGCAGGAACATTCCATTGTTGTGATTCGCGGCGGACGCGTCAAAGATTTGCCGGGCGTGCGTTATCATGTGGTGCGGGGAGTGCTTGATTCCGCCGGAGTGGAAGGCAGAAAGCGCGGACGTTCGCTTTATGGTGCCAAGAGACCAAAAGCAAAAAACGAATAATTTAAAATTAAAAAATTGATTCATAATTGTAAAATAGCTATGTCCAGACGCAAAAGAAAATACGAAAAAAAATGGAATCCAGATTCAAGATACAACAATCTTCTGGTGGGTCGCTTTGTCGGTCAAATCATGAACAGCGGTAAAAAAAGCGCTGCGGAAAAGGTTGTTTATGATTCTTTTGATATTATCCATGAACGAACCAAAAAGGGCGGTTTAAATATTTTTGAACAAGCTATCAAAAATATTTCCCCTCTTTTGGAGCTGAAATCCAAAAGAGTGGGGGGCGCGAATTACCAGGTTCCGGTTCCTGTTACGGGCGAAAGGCGGCAGGCGTTGGCTATGCGCTGGGCTTTGGAAGCGTGTCGAAAGCGCAAAGGTAAAAAAATGGCTGAAAAATTGGCGGATGAAATGATTGACGCTTCCAACAAAACAGGATCGGCGATGAAAAAAAGAGAGGATACTCACCGCATGGCGGAAGCTAACAAGGCATTTGCCCATTTCGCGTAAAATAAGGTATTAAAAAAGTGAAATTTTTTAAAAACTCATTTAAGCGGCAAGCGGCGGTTTTTGTTTTTATATTTTTTTAACATTTAATTAAAAATTGATTAAACTAAATGGCACGACAATATCCCATAGAAAAATATCGCAATATCGGAATTATCGCCCATATTGATGCCGGCAAAACAACGACAACCGAGCGAATTTTGTTTTATACAGGAATTACCCACAAAATCGGAGAAGTGCATGAGGGTGAAGCCACGATGGATTGGATGGAACAGGAACGTGAACGCGGGATCACTATCACTTCAGCGGCTACCACTTGCTATTGGAAGGATTGCCAGATTAACATCATTGATACGCCCGGACATGTGGATTTTACGGTGGAAGTGGAAAGATCCCTTCGGGTGTTGGATGGCGGCGTAGTGGTTTTTGACGGGAAAGAGGGAGTTGAACCGCAATCCGAAACCGTTTGGAGGCAGGCTGAAAAATATAACGTGCCGCGTATTTGTTTTATCAACAAAATTGACAAAGAAGGCGCTAGTTTCGATTTTTCCGTCAATTCAATATGGAATCGCTTAACTCCGCACGCGGTGGCGATACAATTGCCGATTGGAGAACGCGGCGAGTTTGAAGGGATTATTGATTTGATGCTGATGAAAGCATATTATTTTGAAGGAGAAAAAGGCGAAAGAGTCGTGGAAAAAGAAGTTCCCGAAGATTATCTTGAAAAAGCCAAAGAATGGCGGGAAAAAATGGTGGAGAAAATCGCGGAAAGCGACGAGGTATTGACTGAAAAATTTCTTAATGGAGAAGAAATCGGAGTGGATGAATTAAAAAACGTCTTGCGGAAGGGAGTTATCAATACCCGCCTTGTCCCGATTTTGGTTGGCACGGCTCTTCGCAATAAAGGAATTCAGTTGGTTATTGACGCGGTGGTTGATTATCTGCCTTCTCCGATTGACATTCCTTCCGTTCGGGGCATTGATCCAAAAACAGGAAATGAAATTGAACGCAAGGCGAATGATAATGAATCGTTTTCCGCCCTGGCTTTTAAGATAGCCACCGATCCGTTTGTCGGCCAGCTCACTTTTTTTCGCGTTTATTCCGGAATTCTTAAGGCGGGAACCTATGTTCTGAATTCGGCTAAAGAAGAAAAAGAACGTATTGGCAGAATTTTGCGCATGCACGCCAATCATCGGGAGGAAGTGGAAGAAATTTACGCCGGAGGCATCGGCGCTTTGGTTGGGCTTAAAAACACAACCACGGGAGACACTCTTTGCGATGAAAATAATCCGGTTCTGCTTGAATCCATTGTTTTTCCGGATCCGGTTATTGATATCGCGGTGGAACCGAAAACAAAAGCCGATCAGGAAAAAATGGGCATGGCTCTCAAAAAATTGGCCGAGGAAGATCCTACTTTGCGTATCCGCACGGACGAAGAAAGCGGCCAAACGATTCTTTCCGGAATGGGGGAGTTGCATCTGGATATTATTATTGACCGCATGAAGCGCGAATTTAAAGTGGAAGCCAATATCGGACAGCCGCAAGTGGCTTATCGGGAAACAATCAAAAATAATTCTGAAGCGGAAGGAAAATACATACGCCAATCGGGAGGGCGCGGACAATACGGACATTGTTGGATTAGAGTTGAACCGCAAGAAGCCGGCAAGGGATTTGAATTTGAAAATATGATAAAAGGCGGAGCAATTCCTCAGGAATATATTCCGGCCGTGGAAAAAGGAATTAAAGATGCTATGCATAACGGCGTTTTGGCCGGATACCCCCTCGTTGATATAAAAGTAGTGTTGTATGACGGTTCGTTTCATGAAGTTGATTCTTCGGAAATGGCTTTTAAAATTGCCGGTTCCATGGCTCTTCAAGAAGCGACCAGGCGGGCGCAACCAATTCTTCTTGAACCGGTCATGAAAGTTCAGGCGATTACGCCGGAACAGTTTATGGGCGATGTTGTCGGCGATATAAATTCCAAACGCGGGATTATCAAAGAAATAAATGATCGCGGCGAAGGCAATGCCAGGGTTAAAGTGATTGACGCGGAAGTTCCGTTGGCATCCATGTTTGGTTATGCCACTCAATTGCGCAGCATGACTCAGGGCAGAGCCAGTTATTCCATGGAATTCGGGCATTACGCCGAAGTTCCCCGCAATACCGCGGAAGAAATTGTGAGTAAAGGCAAATAACAGAGAATCGGCAAGGCGAAGTATTGACAATATTTTTTTAAATTGGTAATATAATCAGTGTTTCCGAAAAAGTTGCGAAAAATTTGTTTTTGTGATAAAATTTTTTAAGCAATATAAAATTTTTATTATTAGCATTTAATGTTATCAAGCAGGATTCTGACGCCTATTGGCGCCAGAGTGCCCGCGGATTATTTTTATGGCGGAACAATTTCAAAGAACAAAACCCCATGTCAATGTCGGAACTATTGGTCATGTTGATCATGGTAAAACAACTTTGACTGCGGCGATTCTTAAAGTTTTGAGTTTTAAAGGATGGGCCAAGCCAAAAGGCATTGATGAAATTGACAAAGCCCCGGAAGAACGCGAACGGGGAATCACAATTGCTACGGCTCATTGCGAATATGAATCCGAAAAGCGCCACTACGCCCATGTTGATTGTCCTGGCCATGCCGATTATATCAAAAACATGATCACCGGAGCCGCTCAAATGGACGGCGCTATTTTGGTGGTGAGCGCTACCGATGGTCCGATGCCCCAAACTCGCGAACATATTCTTTTAGCCCGCCAAGTGGGGGTTCCTCAAATAGTTGTTTTTATAAACAAAGTTGATATGGTAAACGATCCGGAACTGATTGATTTGGTGGAGGCGGAAGTGCGCGAATTGCTTTCAAAATATGAATTCAACGGAGATGGAGCCGCTATTATTCGCGGCTCAGCTCTTAAGGCCTTGGAAGCAAAGTCGGCCGAAGATGAATCAGCCAAGCCGATTTTTGATTTGCTGAAAGCGTTGGATGAGGAAATACCGGAACCAGTACGGGAAGTTGATAAGCCTTTTCTTATGCCAATTGAAGACATCTTTTCCATTGAGGGGCGCGGCACCGTTGTAACAGGAAGAATTGAAAGAGGAATGGTTAATATTAACGAAGAAATAGAAATTATCGGAATCAAACCGACGGTAAAAACCGTGGTTACCGGCATTGAGATGTTTAACAAATCATTGGACAAAGGCCAAGCCGGCGATAACGCGGGAATTTTATTGCGCGGAACTAAAAAAGAAGACGTGGAACGGGGACAGGTTTTGGCCAAACCGGGATCTATTACTCCACATACTGAATTTGAGGGCGAAGTGTATATTTTAACAAAGGAAGAAGGCGGTCGCCATACCCCGTTTTTTAAAGGATACAAACCTCAGTTTTACGTCAGAACTACGGATGTGACCGGAGAGGTGGAATTGCCGGAAGGGACCCAAATGGTTATGCCCGGAGATACTGTTAATCTTAAAATCAAGCTGTTGGCGCCGGTGGCTATGGAAGACGGAATGCGATTCGCGATTCGCGAAGGCGGAAGAACGGTGGGCGCCGGGGTAGTTACCAAGATCATAAAGTAAGTTTTCGCCATTGAGTTAACTTTGCGGGCGCGAAACACAACAAGCGCCCGTTGCTGTTCACTTAATTGTTTAAAAATTTTTACCTTAATGTCAGTAAGAAAAACAGACGCTGAATCGCCGTCCATGAGAATCAGGATTAAAATAAAATCCTACGACGGTAAAATTATTGACCAATCAGCTCACAAGATTATTGAAACAGCCGAAAGAACAGGCGCGCGAATTACCGGTCCAGTGCCTCTGCCGACTGAAATCAACAAGGTAACAGTCAATAAATCAACCTTTGTTCATAAGGACTCAAGGGAGCAGTATGAAATAAGGACGCATAAGCGATTGATTGATATTATTAATCCAACCCCAAAAACAATTGACAGTTTGACCAATCTTGATTTGCCGGCGGGAGTGGATATTGAAATTAAAATGTAAATTTTTGAAAATTCACAAAATTTATGGCAAAATCGCAAACGTCAAAAATTATCTGAAGTTTGTTTTTTGCAAAATTTGCGGGTTTTCGGATGTTTAACTAGTTAAAGTCCGGCGCGCGTAAGGCGGGATACTCAACTAGCCAGATTGTAAAGAACCTTTTTTGGTTTAATGCTGGCTTAAAGAGTCCAGTTTTTTATTTGGAAATACGGACATGTTTTTTGTAAAAATTTGCGTTTGGTAAAAAATGACAAATTAAAAGAACAATGAAAAAATTCATATTGGGAAAAAAATTGGGAATGACCACGTTGTATGAAAAAGGAAAAGCGTTAAATGTAACGCTGGTTGAATGCGCGCCGAATAAAATTTCTGGAATTTTAAGCAAAGAAAAAAACGGTTATCAGGCGGTGCTATTGGAAATCGCCAAAACCAAAAAACATTTAAAACGCAAGGAATTCAGGGTTGATGATGAAAAAGATTTTGAAATAAACAAAGAAATTTCAGTTGGAATTTTTGAAGAAGGCGAGAAAGTAAAGATCAGCGGAGTTTCCAAGTCCAAGGGTTTTCAGGGCGGGATGAAACGGCATCATTTCAGCGGGTCATCCAGGACGCACGGACACAAGCATGACTGGCGAGCTCCGGGTTCAATTGGCTCTCAGGATCCGCAGAGAGTTTTTAAAGGAATGCGAATGGCCGGCAGGATGGGAGGGAAAAGATCGTCAACGCTGAATTTGAAAGTTGTCTTGATAGACACCGAAAAGAATCTTTTGGGCGTGGAGGGAGCTGTTCCGGGCATTCCCGGATCAATCGTGGAAATATTTGGTTTGGAAAAAAAATAATTATTTAAACAACATTATTTTTTTGATAAAGCTGAAAAAATATGGCAAAGATAACAGTTTACAATCAGGAAGGAAAAAAAACCGAAGAAATGGAAATAATTGATTCTGTTTTCGGTTTGCCTAAAAATGACGAGCTTTTGCTGCAAGTTTACAATTCCATGTTTGCCAATAAGAGACGGGTATTGGCTCATGCCAAAGATCGCGGCGAACGAAAGGGATCTGGAAAAAAACCATGGCGGCAAAAAGGCACTGGCAACGCCCGCGCTGGATCTGTCAGGAGTCCCCTTTGGAGAAAAGGAGGAGTTACTTTCGGTCCGACCAAGGAAAGGAATTTTAAAAAGAAAATTCCGGCCAAAATGAAAAGAAAAGCCCTTTTGACGGCGTTAAGCGAAAAGGTGAAAAGCGACTCATTGTATTTACTTGATAATTTTGAAATGAAAGAGAAAAAAACCAAAAATTTTTTTCAAATGCTGAAAAATTTAAATTTAAAAGGAAGCGCGTTGGTTGCTTTGGCTGAAAAAGAAAAAGCGATTGAGCGTTGCGCGCGAAACATTGAAAAAATCAATGTTATCCCCGCCAGGAATTTGAATGTTTTTGAAATATTAAACAGCAAATACTTGATTTTAAGCAAGGATTCTGTAAAAGAAATTGAAAAAACATATCAAAAAAATAGAACTGTATGAAAACAGAGCAAAAAAAATCGTCAGACTCAAAAGATATCGGAAAAGACGCTGAAAAAATATCTTTTTCCGATCAGGTTTCAACCAAAGATGGCTGGAAATTTTTAATCAAGCCGTGGATTACGGAAAAAGCCCACGCCTTGATGGCTTTGGGTGAATACATATTCCACGTTTCCAAGAGGGCCAGCAAAATTCAGATCAAAAAAGCGGTTGAGGATTTGTATAAAGTTAAAGTGACAAAAGTCCGCATGATTAATATTCCGGCAAAAAAAAGAATTCAAGGAAGGATTGTCGGCAAAAAATCATCCTATCGCAAAGCGATTATAACTCTTAAAAAAGGAGATAAGATTGAGTTATTTGAAGGAGTGTAAAATTTATCGGTTTTTAAAGTATAATAATGTGTTATGGCGATTAAAATATACAAAAAGAATACAGCGGGACGCCGGAATATGTCGGTTGTTAAACCAGAAAATTTGACTGACAAAAAACCGGAAAAAAATTTGTTGCGGAAGTTTTTCAGCAAAGCCGGGCGTTCTCATGGAAAAATATCAGTGCGGCATAAAGGCGGAGGTCAAAAAAGAAGGTATCGTCTGGTGGATTTTCTGCAGGATAAATTTAACATACCGGGACGCGTAATAGCGATTGAAAAAGATCCCAACAGAAGCGCTCTGATTGCTTTGATTTCTTATGTTGACGGAGAAAAACGTTATATTTTGGCATCCGAAGGATTAAAAATAGACAAAGAAGTAATCAGCGCTGATAAGGCGCCGATTAAAAAAGGAAATCGTTTAAAACTGAAAAATATTCCGGCAGGAACTGTTATTTGCAATATCGAAATGTTTCCAGGCAAGGGCGGTCAGGTTGTTAAAAGCGCAGGGTCGGGAGCGACGCTTATGGCTTTAGATGAAAAAATAGCGCAAATCAAAATGCCTTCGGGTGAAATTCGGATTGCGAACAGCGAATGTTTCGCCACTATAGGCAAGGTCAGTAATTTTGAACATAATATTGTAAATATCGGGAAAGCCGGAAGATCTCGGCGCATGGGCAGGCGTCCGACTGTCCGCGGATCCGCTATGAATCCGGTTGATCATCCGCATGGAGGAGGAGAAGGACGCCAGGGCATCGGACTCAAACATCCGAAAACTCCCTGGGGCAAGCCGGCTTTGGGTAAAAAAACGCGAAAAAGATTTAAATACAGCAATAAATTCATTATTCAACGAAGAAGAAAATAATATATGACTCGCTCGCTCAAAAAAGGTCCTTATGTGGACGAAAGAGTTGTTAAGAAAGTCAGAAACAAGAAGCCGTCGGAAGTCGGGGTGGTGAAAACTTGGTCGCGCGCCTGCGTTATTACGCCAGACATGATCGGTTTTACTTTTGGAGTGCACAATGGAAAGGATTTTTTGCCGGTTTATGTAACTGAGGAAATGGTCGGACATCGTTTGGGCGAATTTTCTCTGACGCGCAAGTTTATCCGTCACGGAGGACGCATTCAAAAAGAATTAGAAGCGGCTGTCAAACAAAAAGAATTGGAAGCGTCCAAGGCGTCCAAGTCGGCAGGTTCGGCTAAAAAGTAGGTAAAAAGAAAAAACCATGAAAACTCAAGTAAAATTAAAAAATTTGCGAATATCTCCGCGGAAAACAAGAATTGCCGCAGGCGCTCTCAAAGGAATGGATGTCAGCGAAGCTCTTGTTGAGGCGCGTCACATGATAAAGCGATCCGGTGTTTCCTTGGAAAAATTACTGAGGAGCGCGGTGTCAAGCGCGGAAAATAATTTTGGATTGGACAAGGATAATCTTTATGTTCGCGATATTCAGGTGGGAGAAGGCGCAAGGTTAAAACGCTGGTTGCCGCGGGCTTATGGGCGCGCGACACCCATTATCAAACGTTCCTGCCATGTTTTTTTAACACTGGAAGAAAGAGTTGAGGGCAAGAACCGAAAATCCAAGGAACAATTGGAAAAAGAACGTCGCGAAAGGGAGGCGGCCAGAAAGAAATTGGAAAAACAAGCTGAAAAAGAAAATGAAGCGGCCATGAAAAAAGAAGAAAAAACCAAAGAGCGGATTGTTTCAACAAAACCCAAAAAAGAAATAATTGAAAAAAGAGAAGAAAAGAAAAATTCAAAAGAAGGATGGATGAGTAAAGTTTTCAGAAGGAAATCAATGTAAAATTTTTCTCCGGTTCGCAAAGCACAATAATCATGCGTCCGCGGACGCGCGACAAAGAGCGTGTCCGCAAATTCACAGCAAGATTTATAAGAGTTTTAATTTAATCGCAAAGTTAAATTTGTATGGGACATAAAGTAAATCCAAAAAGTTTGCGGCTTGGCGTTATTACTACATGGCGTTCCCGCTGGTTCGGAAAGAAGGATTATCTGAAAAACCTGCGGGAAGACATTAAAATTCGCCGGATTATCTCCGAACGTTGGAAAAACGCCGCTGTTTCCGATATTGAAATTGAAAGATCGTCAAATGCCATTAAATTAATCATTAAAACCGCGCGTCCGGGCGTGTTGATTGGCAGGGGCGGCACAGGCATTGAAGACATAAGCAAATTAATCAAAACAAGATTTTTCAAAGAAAAAAAAGGTGTAGATCTTAAGGTTGAGGTTCAGGAAATCAGGCAATTTGAAGAAAGCGCCGCGTTAATGGCTCAAAATGTCGCCGAGCAGCTTGAAAAAAGAGTTCCGTTTCGCCGCGTTCTAAAGACAATGATTGAGCAGGCGGAGAAAAATAAAAATATCAAAGGGGTTAAGATTGAAATTTCGGGAAGATTGGGCGGCGCGGAAATGTCCCGCAGGGAATGGCTGTCTAAAGGAACTTTGCCACTTCACACATTGCGCGCCAATATTGATTTCGCTCGCGCTACGGCCAAGACCACTTATGGCACCATAGGGGTTAAGGCGTGGGTTTATAAAGGACAGGTTTTTAATAAAAATTAAATTTTGATTTTGATTTTGAAAGTTTATGCTAATGCCGCGCAAAGTAAAACACAGAAAAATTCAACGGGGAGGAAAAATCAGGGGCGTTGCCACCAAGGGGAATGAGGTCAGTTTTGGAAGTTTCGGTCTAAAAACACTGGACGGAGGTCTTGTTTCCGCGCGTCAAATTGAAGCCGCGCGGAGAGCGATAACTCGGTATATTCAACGGGGAGGAAAAATTTGGATACGAATTTTTCCCGACAAGCCGATGACTAAAAAAGGAGATGAAACTCCAATGGGAAAAGGCAAGGGCAGCGTGGATCATTTCGTGGCCAAAGTTAAATCAGGGAGAATGTTGTTTGAAATGGACGGAGTGACTGAAGAAGTTGCCCGGCAAGCCATGCGATTGGCGGCGTATAAACTTGGAATTAAAACTAAATTTGTTAAAAAAGACGGTTTGGAAAATTCGTAAACATAAAATATGGCTTAAAATTGCAATTATGAAAATCGATGAATTTAAAAAAATAAACAAAGAAGATCTTGCCGGTTTTATTGATAAACAGCGGTCTCGCGGCCTGAAAATTCGTTTTGATATTGCATCCAAACAGGTTAAAAATCACCGCGAGTACAGGTCAATCAGAAAAAATATAGCACGGGCATTGACTTTTTTGAAGGAAAAGTAAAAATGAAGATAAAATAACAGTTAAAATTCGGAAAATATTTTATGGAAAAATCTACACGCAAGGCGCGCAAACACAAAGGAATAGTCGTGAGCGACAAAATGGACAAAACTATTGTGGTGGAAACAGAAACGCTCAAAACCCATCCGAAGTATTTAAAAAAATACCGCGCGACAAAAAAATACAAAGTTCACGACCAGGAAAACCGTTTTAAGACTGGAGATGTGGTTGAATTCGTGCAGTGCCGGCCTATCAGCAAGGACAAGAGGCATAAAACGGCGTAGTTTTTGCGTAACATAAATTCATGGAAATAAAAGAATTTAATAAATAATGTAAAAAAATGATTCAGGCGGAAACAAAATTAAAAGTAGCCGATAACACGGGCGCCCGCGTAATTGAATGTTTCAAGGTATTGGGAGGATCGCGCAAGCGTTACGCGAAAATAGGGGAAATTATCGTCGCTTCAGTCAAAGAGGCCGAACCCAGAGGAATGATTAAAAAGGGCGACAAGGTGAAGGCGGTAATTGTGCGCCAAACGAAAGCGTTGCGCAGGAAAGACGGTTCTTATATTCGTTTTGACGATAATGCGGCCGTGATTGTGGATGGCATTGATCCCAAAGGAACGAGAATTTTCGGACCAGTGGCGCGGGAGCTGAAAGAAAGGGGTTTTTCCAAAATTGTTTCACTGGCTCCCGAGGTGTTGTAAAATTTTTAGAATATTTAGAATATATGAAAATCAAAAAAAATGATCAAGTTCAATTGATTGCCGGAAAAGATCGGGGAAAGCGCGGAAAAGTTCTGCGCGTGTTTCCCGCGGAAAAGAAAGTCGTTGTAGAAGGATTGAATGCGTCAAAAAAACACGCGCGTTCAAAACGTCAGGGAGAAAAAGGGCAGCGCGTTGATATTTTTTCTCCCGTTCATGTTTCCAATGTCATGTTGGTGTGTTCTCGCTGCGGCAAACCGGCGCGCGTCGGTTTTCGGATAAAAGAAAAAAATAAATTCAGGATTTGTAAAAAATGCGAAAATGAATTATGATTGTCGGATAATTTTATTTTGATTATATGAAAAAAACAATTTCAGCAAAAGAAAAATATGACAAAGAAACGATTCCGGTTATGATGAAAAATTTCGGATATCGGAACCGTTTGGCTATTCCCCGCGTTGAAAAAATAACCATTAATTCAGGCATCGGCAAGATTGCGAAAGAAAGCGAAAAAGTGGAAGAAATTTTTCAATCCCTTGGAATAATTTCCGGCCAACGCCCAGTCAAAACCAAAGCTAAAAAAGCTATTTCCGGTTTTAAAACAAGAAAAGGTATGGAAGTCGGAATCAAGGTGACGTTGCGCGGAAAAAGAATGTGGAATTTTATTGATCGTCTTGTCAATACCGCTCTTCCGCGCGTTCGCGATTTTCAGGGTATTTCCGAAAAAGCGATAGATGCTAGCGGGAATTTGAACATAGGCATTCACGAACATATTGTTTTTCCGGAAATTATTCCCGAAAAGGTTAAACATATATTCAGTTTCCAAATTACTGTCGTTACCGGGGCTAAAAATAAAGAAGAGGGCTGGGAGATTTTCCAATCTATGGGATTTCCGATTAAAAAATAATCAGTTAAATCAGCAAAAAAATGGCAAAAACATCAGTTATCGCGCGCGCGCAAAAAAAACCCAAGTTTTCTTCCCGCGTAGTCAGGCGTTGCTGGAAATGCGGACGGAAAAGAGGATATCTTCGCCGGTTTGGCATTTGCCGGATTTGTTTTCGCGAACTCGCTAGCAAGGGCGAAATGCCGGGGGTGAGAAAAAGCAGCTGGTAATAAAAGCCTGTGTCAGATAATTTTTGATTTTTAAATTTTGAATTATAAATATGTCAAATCCAATCAGTGATATGTTAACCAGGATAAGGAACGCCCAAATGGCAAGACACAATGAAGTCGTTGTTCCTTTTTCAGGATTGAAAATGGCGATTGCTGAAATTTTGCGAAAAGAAAATTTTATCAAGGAATTCGGAAAAATAGAGGAAAACGGCAAGGAAAATATTCGTATTTTTCTTAATTATGGAAAAAATACTGGCGGCGGAAAAATTCCAGCTATCAGCGGTCTTCGCGAAATCAGCCGGTCTGGACAGCGGATATATGTCAAGAAAAATGAAATCAGAAAGGTAAAAAATAATTTCGGCATTGCCATTATTTCAACTTCCAAAGGCGTGATGACGGGAGCGGAAGCGAAAAAACTGGGTTTGGGAGGCGAATATATTTGCGAGGTTTGGTAAGAAAATAAGACATTATCAATATTTTAAATTTTGAATTATTAGTATGTCAAGAATAGGAAAAAAACCAATTTCAGTTCCGGCTGAAGTGAAAATTTCTTCGGATGGTTTGAATTTTTCAATTGTCGGCCCTAAAGGGGCGTTGGCGATGAAAATCAATCCGGAAGTCAGGATAAACGTGTCTGAAAGCGAAGTTATGGTTGAAAAAATCGGCAAAACAAAAAAAGCTCCGGCTATTTGGGGAACAACCGCGCGTCTTATTGAAAACATGATCCAGGGCGTTATTCGGGGATTTCAAAAAAAACTTGAATTAAACGGTGTTGGTTATCGCATGTCCGTTCAGGGAAAAAAAATAAATATGGCTCTTGGCTTTTCCCATCCGGTTGAGGTGGATATTCCGGACGAGATTTCGGTTTCTATTGAAGGCAATCTGATGACCGTTTCCGGAATCAGTAAACAAAAAGTCGGACAATTCGCGGCTAATGTGAAAAAACTCAAACCCGTAGAACCGTACAAAGGCAAAGGATTTCGTTATGTCGGTGAAATTGTCAGAAAGAAAGAAGGCAAGAAATCGTCATCTTAAACATTTTTTAAAATTTTTGTTTAAACAATAAAATATGGACAGAAATTCCTTAAGATTGAGAAGAAAAAAAAGAATTCGGGTAAAGATTTCCGGAACCGGACAATGTCCGCGTTTGGCGGTTTTTCGCAGTAATAAAAATATTTACGCTCAGGTTGTCAATGATGAAAATGGAACAATTCTGGTGGCAGTTGATCTCAAAAAAATAAAGGAAAAAAACACCGTGATCGGCGCCAAAGCGGCGGGAAAAAAAATCGGAGAACTTTGCTTGAAAATCAATATCAAAAAAGTTGTTTTTGATCGTGGCGGATATAAATATCACGGCAAAGTTAAAGCTCTGGCGGAAGGAGCGCGTGAAGCCGGACTTAAATTTTAATTTAAAATGGCGGACGCGTAATGTTTTTTAACTTCTTGATTTAAAATTATATTATGGTAAAAGAAAAAAGGAAATTTAACGGAAAAAAAGAAAAATCTGAATTTGATCAGAAAATGCTTGACTTGGCCAGGGTTACTCGCGTAGTAAAGGGCGGGCGGCGTTTCCGTTTTCGCGCCACATTGGTAATAGGCAATCGCAAGGGAAGGGTGGGGGTGGGAGTGGCCAAGGGAGCGGATGTTTCCGATGCTATGAATAAATCATTCAATGACGCCAAAAAAAACCTAATCACTGTTAAGATGGTTGGCAACACAATCGCCCATGACGTGTTTTATAAATTGGGAAGCGCAAAAATTCTTCTTAAACCAGCCGCCGAAGGAAGGGGAATTATTGCGGGAGGGGCGGTGCGCGCCGTGGTGGATTTGGCCGGAATTCGCGATATTGTTTCCAAGTCGCTTGGAACGTCAAATAAGCTTAATGTGGCGCGCGCGACGGCAGCAGCTTTAAAAAGTTTGAAAAATCAAAGACATGCAAATTCATGAATTAAAAAACAAACATAAGAAAAAAAGAAAGGACATTGGCCGGGGGGGGAAACGCGGAACGTATTCGGGACGCGGAAATAAAGGCCAAAAATCCCGTTCAGGAGCTAAAATTAATCCTTTATTTGAAGGCGGGCGCTCCTCTTTGATTGAGCGTTTGAAAAAAATCAGAGGTTTTAAATCGCTTCGCCGCAAAAAAACAGTTTTTAACCTGGATGATCTGGATTGTTATTTTCAGGAGGGCGAGGCAGTTGGCGCCGAACAATTGATTAAAAAAGGCCTTCTTGATAAAGTAAAAGCGGGGCATGGCGTAAAAATTTTGGGAAACGGAAAAATAAACAAAAAACTGGAAATTGAAAAGGATATTCTTCTTTCAAGTTCAGCCCGCGCTGCCGTAGAAAAAGCCGGCGGCATCGTGAAATCTGACGCAAACGGAGATAATTGATAAAATCAATATTCGCCAAACCGTCAAAAAAACGGAATGCTGGAAAAAATAATTCAAATTCTTAAAATCCCTGATTTTAGAAACAAGATTCTTTTTATCTTGGCTTTATTTGTCGTTTTTCGTCTGGCGGCCAATATTCCTTTGCCGGGCGTGAATCTGGAACAATTGAGGCGTCTTTTTGAAGATAATCAGTTTTTGGGTCTGCTTAATATTTTTTCCGGTGGCGGTCTGAGTAATATTTCCATTGTGCTTTTGGGCGTTGGTCCGTACATTACCGCTTCAATTATTATGCAGCTTTTAACTATGATTGTTCCGCGCTTGGAGCAAATGTATAAGGAAGAAGGAGAGGCAGGCAGGCAAAAATTTAATATGTGGACAAGGTGGCTGACCGTTCCTTTGGCGGCTCTTCAATCATTTGGAATGATAACATTGCTTCGTTCCGAAAATGTTTTGGGAAACTTAAACGGTCTGAATATGGCGATTATTGTTATAATTGCCACGGCTGGAACGATATTTTTGATGTGGCTGGGCGAGCTTATTACGGAAAAAGGCATTGGCAACGGCGTTTCCATGATTATTTTTGCCGGAATCGTGGCCAGCTTGCCTTCATTGGCTTCCAAATTGGTTGTTACTTTTGATTCAACGCAGATTTTTAAGTACCTGCTGTTTCTCACGGTGGCGGTTGTTACTATTGCGGGAGTAGTGTTTGTGACTGAAGGCCAGAGAAATATTCCGGTTTCTTATGCCAAGCGCGTTCGCGGCAATAAAATGTACGGGGGCGTTTCAACCCATCTCCCATTGAGAGTCAATCAGGCCGGGGTTATTCCTATTATTTTCGCCATCTCTATCATGCTTTTCCCAGGGATGGTTGCTAGTTTTTTGGAACACGCGAAAAATGAAACCGTTGCCAGCATTGCTTCTTCAATAAACAGCGTTTTTCAGAACCAGTTTTTTTACGGGATTGTCTATTTTATTCTGGTGGTGCTTTTCACTTATTTTTATACCGCCGTTGTTTTTGATCCCAATAAAATTTCCGACAATTTGCAAAAACAAGGCGGATATGTTCCCGGCATTCGTCCCGGGCGGACAACAGCCGAATACCTCTATCGTCTTATTAATCGCATTACATTGGCCGGCTCTTTGTTTTTAGGCATTATCGCGGTTATGCCGCTGATTATTCAGTCGATTTCCGGAATGGAATATATGGCTATCGGCGGCACCAGTGTTTTGATCGCGGTTTCAGTCGTTATTGAAACGGTCAAAAAAATTGAAAGCCAGCTTATAATGCGCGACTACGAAGGTTTTTAAAATAAAAAATAAAGGTTAAAAAATTATGAATTTGGTTATTTTGGGCCCCCAGGGGTCTGGCAAAGGAACGCAAGCCACGCTTTTAGCCAAAAAATTCAATCTCGTTCATATTGACGTGGGACTGGCTTTACGGCAAGCGGCTAAACATAAAACAAAATTCGGAATCCGGTTGGACAGGATTATCAACAAAAACAAAGATTTGGTTCCCAGTGAAATCGTGCGCGCCGTTTTGACAAGAGATTTGAAGCAAATTTCCTCTAAAAAAGGAGTTATTTTGGACGGCGCTCCCCGCCGTAAAGATCAGATTATGGAAATTGAGGAAATTTTAGGATCTTTTGAAAGAAAAATAGACAAAGTGATTTACGTGAAAATTTCCCAAAAAGAAGCCGTCAAACGGATTTCCAAGCGTTATAATTGCTTACGGTGTTTTTGGCGTTACGTGTTGGGAAAAGAAATAATTTCAGTCAAAGAAAAATGCAAAAAATGCGGAGGAAAAATAGTTCGCCGGACAGACGACACTCCCGAAGGGATTAAAAAAAGACTTTCAATTTTTCGCAAAGAAACTATTCCAGTCATTAAACACTTCAAAAAAACCGGATTGCTTTTGGAAGTTGATGGAATGAAAAAAACCGAGGCGGTTTTCAAAAGTATTATGGATGAATTGAAAAAGAAATAATTTTTTTTATGTCTATATTAGTCAAGGACGAAAAAGACATATCCGACATGCGCGAAGCGGGGAAAAAGCTCGCCAAAATCATGGGTGAATTGGAATTTTTGGCGCGTCCGAATGTTTCCACTTTGGAAATAGACAAGCTTGCGGAAAAGCTTGTTTTTGATTTTGGCGGAAAGCCGGCTTTTAAGGGTTATGTCGCCGAGTCGGGCATTCCTTTTCCGGCGACAATCTGCGCTTCGCTTAATGAAGAAATAGTGCACGGCATTCCGCGCAAAGACGCCGTTCTTCGGGAAGGCGATCTTTTGAAGATTGATATCGGCATGAAATATCAGGACGTTTTTGTGGATATGGCCCGCACATTTCTTGTTGGCGGAGCGAATAACAAACAGGCGCGGCGGCTGATGGAGGTGGTTAAGAAAGCTTTTTGGGAGGGAATCCGCCAAATGAAAGCCGGAAAAAAAATAAGCGATTATTCCAAAGCTGTCCAAAAACTCGTGGAAAAAAACAATTTTTCGGTGGTGAGAAGTCTGGTTGGACACGGTATTGGCCGAAATCTTCACGAAGATCCGCAAATTCCCAATTATTACAACCGTAAATTTCAGGACGTGCGTCTGGCATCCGGCATGACTTTGGCGCTAGAGCCAATGATTAACGCCGGAAAACATGAAATAATATTGGATCGCGACGGCTGGACTTTCAAAACCATGGACGGATCGCTCTCCGCGCACTATGAAAACACGGTGGTTGTAACAGAAAGCGGAGCGGATGTGTTGACGATATTGTGAAACGCAAAAAAGAATGTTTTTTGACATTTAAAAAGGGTAAAGTCCTGAATTTCGGACCAGATTATGGTATTATTGTATCATGAAATACCTTTGTCCGAAATGCAAAACTAATACTAAATTTTATCAATTAAAAGATAGACGAATTAAATGTTCCAAGTGTCACATTAGAATTTCTCCCAACAAAAAAAGATTTAAAATAGATACGAAAATTTCTAGGTTGGTAGTTTCTGAATTTGCTTTAGAACATTCTACCGAGGTTATTCTCAGCAGAGTTAAG
>JBBINP010000008.1:0-23504 GCA_037443825.1 Candidatus Moraniibacteriota bacterium | reverse complement strand
CGAGCGTTCCGGCTATGGTTGAGTTTCCGGTTATGGATATTCCTCCGGAGGAAACAGTGAGAATGGATGAAAAAGTCTTGGCTCCGGCGATGGTCTGGGCTCCGGTGGTTACGAGTCCCCTGGCCGTGGCCGAAGCGTCGGGTATGTTGAAAGTGTGGGTGGAAACGGAAGAAGAAATGTTAAAATCCGTGCCGGTTGTTCCGGTGGCGAAAGTCTGGGTGGCGGCGGTTAAAGTATTGAGGGAAGAGATGCCTCCTCCAGATCCGACGCAGTTTGTCCACGCTCCGTTTTCATAGCATCTGAACTTGTTTGTTCCGGTGGAATAATACATCATTCCGTTTGATCCGGATGGATCGGATGATTTGGATCCGAGGGTGAATGTTCCTCCGCCGTTCAAAGAAACGTTGCCGGAAGAATCAATCTGGAAAAGATCGCCCGAGCCGACGGTGAAAAGAGCGGCGGGAGTGGCGTCTCCGATGCCGACACTGCCGTTATTCAGTATCATCATTGCTATAGTCGCGCCGGCGTCTCCTGTTTTGAAAACAAGATTGGCGTTGGCAGCGGTGTTTCCGCTGGCGCTGTTTCCCTGAAAGACAAGATTGTTATTGGCGGAGGTTCCTCCGATTAAGATTTGCCCTCCGCTTCTTCCGGACAAGAGAGCGTAAACAACATGGTCGTCATTATCAAGACCGGTTAATCCTTTATGTTTGCGATTAGTAATTTGATTAAGATTGGCGATGGTAATATCATTGGAGATATATTTATCGGTTATCGCTGAACCTTTCCATTTTCCGCTAATAACATTGCCCCCCATGGCAAGGTTGCCGGCAAGAGAGAGTCCGCCGAAAGTCGGTTTGTCAACGGTTCTTGTGTTCTGGTTCATCAGGTATAGTTCCGTGGCTCCCATTCCGGTATTGACCATTCCGCCTAAAACCAGGTTTCCGTCCATATTAAGATTTCCGCCTTCGTCAAAAACAAACCGGCGACTGTCTTCTCCGGCGCCGATAATGAAAAGAATTTCATTGGGAGCCGGATTTTTTTGGTAAAGATGAAGTTTGGCTTCGGGAGGATTAATGCCGATGCCAATATTCCCCTGCGCGATCATTTTATCGCCTACGTTAATTTGACCGTCGACAACAGCGGCGTTGCCGCCGATGACAATATCTTCGCCAGCATCCATCACGCCTTTAGAGTAGACGGTTCCCGCAACAAAAGACTTGTTGCTGTCAATATCCCTTTCCGCGATTGATTCGTCTTTAATTTCCCGGGAGTTGATGGTATCGGAAGAGCGTTTATGCAAAAAAAAGGCGCTGGCCGCTATCGCAAGAAAAACCAAAGCAATGACTGTGATTTTGCCGATATTTGTTTTTTTCTTTATATTTCCAGAAACGAGAGGATGGTGCATTGTTTATGCTTAATGTTTATTTTTTGTAATTTTATGCGCTTGCGCGGACAGACAAAAAACAAAGAAATTTTCAATCCGTTTAGGCGAATTAAAACACTTTATCTGTTTTATATTTTATCAAATTTTAGCTCTGGTTACAATACTAATCCTTTTTTATCTCCTTGGAAAAAAATGGGGGATTTCATTTTTTAATATTCCCTTCCTGACCGATCTGATCAAGGCGCACCGACAATAATTTGGAAATTCCGTCAGAACTCATGGTAACGCCGTAAAGAAGAGACGCCTGGCGCATGGTTTCGCGGTTATGGGTAATAACAATGAATTGAGTGTTGCCGGAAAGCGCCTGCAGAATCCGCCCGAAACGGCGCGAGTTAGCCTCATCCAACGCCGCTTCCACTTCGTCCAGCACCGCGAACGGCGGCGGATTATGGGAAATAATGGCAAAAAGCAGCGCGATGGAAGTCAGCGACCGCTCGCCGCCCGAAAGCATTGAAAGATGCGTTATTTTTTTGCCGGGCGGGCAGGCGAAAATATCCACCCCTTCTTCCTGTTGCCGCCCTTCTTCATCTTCCGAAAGTCCGTCCCCTTCCGCGGAAGATTCATTTTCATTTTCTTCCGCTTCCTTTTTCGGTTTCTTGTTTTTGATCTTTGATTTCATCAGATGCGCGTTCCCTCCCCCGAAAATGATGCGGAAATATCTGGTGAATTCGCGGTTAACCTGTTCAAAAGCGTCGTTGAATTCCTGGTTTATTTTTTCATCCATTTCACGGACAACCTTCTGAAGCGAAGAAATGGCCCTGCTTAAATCATCGGATTCTTTTGTCAAAAAATCAAAGCGTTTTTGCGTTTCGCCATACTCCTGGTCAATCAAAGGATCGATTCCCCCGATTTGTTCCAACTGAACTTTCAGGCGTCCGATTTCTTTTTCCAAAGACTCTCGATCAACTTCTTCCCCGCCATAAACCAGCTCTTCCGGTTTCATCCTGAGTTCGTTTGAAATTTCAGCGGTCAAGTCCTCTTCGCGGACTTCCACTCTGGCCAGCCGTATTTTTGATTCATTGAACCGGTCTTTCATTTTGTCCAGATCGGTTTGCCTGTCCCGCAAACCGCGTTCCAGCTCAAAAAACCTTTCCCGCGACTTTTTTTGCCGAACAATCTCTTCTTCAATTATTCTTTTTTGTTTTTCGGCTTCTTCTTTGATTTTTTCAATTTTTTGGCGAATTTCCCCGGTTTTATCTTCCAGCTGTCCGATAATTTTCAGCGTCTCATCCTGTTCTCCGGAAACTTCCCGTTTTATTTCCACGCTCTCCTTGCCCGTATCTTCAAAAAGCTCGTACAACTCCTGCTGAATGGCCTGCGCGAATTCGCGTATTTCCTGCAAGTCGCCCGGACTTTCCGCCTGCCTGATTCTTTCAATCAAGTCCGCCTGGCGATCGCGGATATTTTTTATTTTTTCGCGAACATATTCGCGGTCAACCGGAACGCTTTTGGATTTTTCCCAGCGGGCCGAACGCTCATTTTCAATTTCCAATTTTCCTTCCGTCACCACCAGCTCTTTTTCCAGAGAATTAAGCTGTTCGTTCAGTGTTTGGCGTTCGCGCTCCAATTTTTCCAAAACATCCGGCCGGCTGTCCGTTTTTGATTCCCTCTTAAGCTCATCGTTGATTTTGTCAATTTCGCGCTGGACATTCATCATTTTGGCTCCCATTTCGTTTTTCTCTTCCAGAAGATTTCCACGCTCCGCCTGAAAAGAGCGCCAGAGAAAAGAAAATAATTTCATCTGCTTTGTCCGGAGTTCCGCCCCGACTTCTTTGCCGCGCCGGGCTTTTTCCGCCTGCCGCCTAAGAATTTTGAGATGGGGTTCAATTTCCCTGATCAATTCCCCCACTCTTTTCAGATTTTCTTCCGTGGATTCCAGTTTCCTAAGGGAACGCTCTTTTTTGATCTGATATTGTTTTACTCCGGCCGCGTCTTCCAGAATAACTCTCCGCTCCGCCGGCGTGGCCGAAAGGGCGGCATCCGACATTCCCTGATTAATCACGCAATAACTCTCTTTTCCGATTCCGGCTCTGGCCAAAAGATCTGTTACGTCCAAAAGGCGCATGCGGCTGCCATTGATAAAGTATTCCGCTTCCCCGTCGCGAAACACGCGGCGCGCGATCGCTACTTCCGAAAATTCCAGCGGAATTCTTTTGTCGGAATTGTCAAAATGCAAAACAACTTGGGCGCTGCCAAGACGGGCTTTTTTTCCGGAACCGGTGAAGATTATGTCCTCCGATTTTTTGCCCCGCAACGTTTTCATTGATTGTTCGCCCATCGCCCAGCGGATAGCGTCGGCCACATTGGATTTTCCGGATCCGTTCGGACCGACAATGGCTGTTATTCCGCAGGATTTTTTTCCGTTGCCGTCCGCTTCATCCGCTTTGCCGGACGGAGACTGAAAAACGCAGGCAGGCAAAAATTCCAACGTGGTTTTACTGGCGAACGATTTGAATCCCTGAATTTCAACTTTCTTTAAAAACATATAAACATTTTATTATATTTTATCAAAAAAAGAAAATTAAAAAAAGCGCGTGACAGCACTTGGGCCTTGCATTGTCGGCAATTCTTCATTGCCAATCAACGTATCACGCGCTTCTGTTCCGAATTCGCAGCTGTCCGGGGATGTCCTGGATAAATTTATCCAGTCAGTCTCGTTCGCAATGACGAGATCGCCGCGCGCTCGACGAATTCAGAAATAAGCAAAGTTATGGTGCCCCGTGGGTTAAAAGAAAGTTTTTTTGGACATTTAAAAAATGTCCGCTTTCTATGGCCCACGGGGTCTTGTTTGTATTTTTTGCCGGAAATATTATATTTTTCCCCTTGTATCCTTGCGGGGACTGGTTTTCCGGCAAAAAAGCGTTTTTATAATATCCATGCCTAAAATGTAGGCATGAACGGGGTCGAAATTTTTACTCCTTATATTTTTTTCGGTCTTTTCTGACCCCTGTCCGCTTTCCTTTTTAAACTACTATAGCAACAGTATCAAAACCCGAAAAAAATGTCAATACCCCCGTCTTCGCGGCAGGCAAACGCTTCCGATTTTTTCACCGACACCGAAAGCCACGCCAATATCATTGACGCACCCGCCCTCATTTTTCCGCTTTCGCTTTTTTCGCTGGCGCCGGAGGCCGTGCCAATTTCATTGGCGCGCCGCCCTCATTTTTTAATCAAATACTCCTCAAGTTTCTCAAGAATATTATCAACAGTCAATTGGTCTTTCGGCGAACAACCGACAACATGATCAATGTATTTATCCTTTTTTAATTCCGTCAAAATGTTTGCGCTCTGATTCCCTTTGCCGGAATGGTGATAAATTTGACCAGTGATAATCACATTGTATTTTGTCTGCCCTCTTTTCAGCCCGCTCAAAACATCGCTGTTTCTGATTTTGGAATTGCCGAAAAACGCAACATCCCAATCAGTCGCTTTCAATCCGTATTTTGCGAAAAAACCTCTCAATTTTTCTCTGATTAAATCTTCGCCAACAACTTCGCCTAAAATGCAAATATTAAACGGAGATGGAATTTTAATATTTTCGATTTTTTCTTTTGCGCCAGCCTTCGGCTGAAATGCAAGGGCTTCTTTCAAACCGCCGATTGTCGCTTGTGCGTTTTGCAAATCAAGTTTCAAAATTTCATTTTCAAGTTTTTTGTCGTCAAGATTTTTAATTGCTTCTGTTAGTTCACCCTCGTATAATTCAAGCAGTTCTTGATCTTCTTTAGATTTTTCCGCTTGTTTCTCGGTAACAACCTTACGGCTTTGAGTATATCTGATTAAATTTTCTTCAAATTGAGATTTGAAACTTGCTAAATCTTGATTTTTTAAAGCGACAAAAAACTTATAGTAGTCAGAGGGCGAAATAATGTAAAAATGGAAGCTTTCTTTGCCCTTGTATTCTTTTCGATATTTTTTGCCAGCGTTTAATTTGAGTAGGTTTTCATTTTTGAAATCTCGGTCATCTTTAATTTCAACAACAAGCGTGTCTTTTTTTGTTTTTATTACAAAATCGGGATAAAAAGCGTAATAACTGCCGTGGCTATTGCCGTTTTTCTTGTAGGCAATTCCAAAATACTTACTTTCCGAAACGCCATTTTTAAACCACCACAAAACATCGTTGTCGGTCTTTTCCAGTTCATCAATAAATACTTTTTCGGGCTTGGACCATTGCTGTTTTCCGTTTTTATCTCGTTTTACAAAGTAAGGTTTCAAAACCGATTTTTTGATAGTTTCGATTTCATCAAAATTTTCAAAAACGCTTATTATATCCGGCACTTGCCAGTTTTCATTAGGGATAACTTCGTCCGCTTTTTCAGGCAATGATTTATATTTTCCTTTTGCCGTTTCAATCAGTTCTATAAATTCGCCTTTATTGACTGGATTCAAAACAATCGTTGCGATTTCGTCCTCGTTATCAGTTCCATATGCTTTTTTGAAAAACGAACGCAAACTTGATTTGATAATTTCAGTCGGGCGACCACCGCCAGTAAACGGAAAAGTTAGAGATTTTATAAATGCTGTGTATTCGGCGCAAACTTCCTCGCGGTCTCGGACGATTGCACCTTTCTTTTGAAAATCAACGGCTTGCTTTTTATCAATTTCGGAAATTTGCCCCTCAAAACCTATATCTTTTTTGAAAACTATTTTGCCGATATTGATTTTCTTTTCTTTGAATTTCAACTCATCGCCAGCTTTAAACAAACAATCCTTAAATTCACCCGACAACCTGAACAATTCTCTCTTTCTTCTAATAAGTTCGCTCGGCAGATAAATGTCTTTGTAAATAGTGTTGTCTCGCACCATTTGATCTTTGCTGACATAATCCTTTGCCAAATCTTCAACGATTTCAAAATTATCCGAAGCAGTATAAACATAACCGATATTTAAAGCAGGATAATTGTCGTAATGCTTTTGCTCTGGCATACGCATAATACGGCCAAGAGTCTGGATATTGAAAACATAATTTTCAGCGTTCCACTCTCGTTGAAGTAATAGAATACTTGCGCGCGGACAATCCCAACCCTGCGCAATGGCTTCTTTAAATACCAAAACATCAACACCGCTGTCTTGATCTTCAAGATAATCAAGATTTTTCTTTTTATCTTTTTCGGCAAGCCAAAGAGCAAGTTTTCCGTTTTCAATCGTTATGCCGTCTTTGTTCAAAATCTCAATAATTTTATCTTCCGGTTCTCTAATATCCGACTTCTTTTTCTTTGGTATTTGGATTAAAAGCAATGGATTTATATCGGTCTTGGCTTCTTCGTAGAGCCGTTTTAATTCCTTTCGTTTTTTCAACGCTTCCCGGACAATATCTTCATTTGTCTGCACTCGACCAAGCCCGGGATTTATTTGTATCCCTTCCTTAATCATTCCCTCGGCGACAACTTCGCTCAATTTGACGGTTATTTTGTGGTCATTGGTTACGCCCTCTTTTGGCGTAGCTGAAACTTCAATCGTCAATTTTGGTCCGATCATATTGACGATTTCTTGCGACTTGCTCGTTTTTGCTGTTCTGTGGCTTTCGTCAATTATCAAAACAATGTTTCTGCCCTCATCTCTGGTATTTTCAGCGACTTTGCTTAAATTCCAATCCTTTTCATTATCGGACATAAAAAGCGAAATGCCCTCTTTGTTCAAAGAGTCCCAATTCACAAAAACAATCTGATTTTGCTCGATTATGTTATTTTGAATTTCGTTGATACTAATACAATCAAGCAGACGCTCGTTTTCAAAATGCTTTTCCAATTTTTCTTTGCTTTGTTCGTGCAGGGCGTTTACTGAAATCCAAACAAAAGCCAATTCCTTTTGGCCGCCAAGTTCTTTGACTATTCGCGACATTGCCTCGGCAAGCATAATTGTTTTCCCCGCGCCAGTCGGAGCTTGAAAAACAATCAATTTCGGGTCCTCATCTTCAATATACCCAACGGAAGTTGAGACAAGCTCTTTAATGTATTTCTTTTGATATGCTAAATCTTTCATAGATTTCTTGGCTTATAAAGTTCTTTGTATATTTTACGATAAACATTCAAAATCACTTCGGGGATTGGTTTGACCACTTTCAGATTTTCCAAATCTTCAAAATCTTCTTCGTTATATGTGTGGTCATAGCTGAAAACATAAACAACGATAGGTTTTTTATGTTTTTTGGCCTCTTTCTTAAAATCCGAAATTGCGTCCTCGTCAAAAATTATACCAGTCATTTGATCTTGATTTTCAAAAATCGCAAACAATCCTTTTTTGCTCGCCACTTCATCAAAAGTCGCTTCAGCAAGACAAAGCATTTCCGTGCTTCGGGAAGTTAAAATTCTCTTGTCATTGTCGGTTTTCACATTGTCAACTAATTCGCCGGAATAATATCGCAAGTTATCACCTAATCCAGTAATCTTTTTTTCTCCAACAGAATAACCCGTCATTACTTTTTTAATTCTGGGATAACAAATATCGCTTGCGATTTTTATGCCACTACCATTATTGTCTTGATTGTCTGTGCATAAAATAAATTGTCGTTTTCCGTTATCGTTTTTATTTAATTCCAAAACTGCATGCCCTGTCGTCCCAGAGCCAGCAAAAAAGTCTAGAATAATAGCATCTTTTTTGTCAGATGTTAGAACCGCTAAAGTATCTGAAACAGCATTAAGAGATTTGGGATAATCAAAAGCATTTCCCATGTTTAATATTTTTGATACTAATATTGATCCATGAGCAGAAGCGTCATATTTAGGATCTATCCAAATAGTTTTTGGCTTTCTGCCTGATTTTATTCTATCCTTTTGGAATAATGATATTTGTCCACTCCTGCCTTTTTGAGCTATAACTTCTCCCGTTTTTATATATTTTTCACAATTTTCCTTTCCTAATTTCCATACCCGTTCATCTCCAACCGTATCAATTGGTAATATTTTTTTTAAGCCTTTTTTGGGTTTAATCGAAATTACTAAAGTTTTTTCATTAACAAAAATCGGATAAAATTGTTTCGGTCTATCTTTTTTTCTTGAAGCCGCACCGCTTTTTCTTAATGGCAAAAGTCTATATTTTGATATTTCATCTTCAAACTTAAAAACCGACTCTTGTTCTGGGGTAAGCGGTAAATTTTCTATTTTAGCTTTAGAAGCATTTTTTGCATAAAAAAGATAATACTCGTGAGATGTAGCGAAAAAAGCATTCGAAGTTCGACCCCGTGGATTACTTTCAACACAGACTATACCAATTCTATTCTGTTCCCCAAATAGACCCAATTTTGGATCATCTAGCAACATTCCTAAAGTAAAAAGTTCATAATCATCAATTGTTATAACTAAAATTCCGTCATCTTTGAGTAAATTTTTAGCGAGTTTCAATCTTTTATACATAAAGGACAACCATTTACTATGGCGAAATCTATCATCTCTCTCAACATAATCATTGTTATATTTCCAACTCCTATTCCCTGTGTTATATGGTGGATCAATAAATATGACATCAATTTTTTTCTTGTGGGTATAATTCAAAACTGACAAGGCGTGATAATTATCGCTTTCGATAAAGACGTGGTTAATCCCGTTTTTATCTTTTGAAAATGATTTTGCCTTTTCGTCTTTCAATACCGGCAAAGATGTCTTGCATTGCTCGGCGACTTCTTCAACTTTGTCTTCCCAAACAATGCCAAATTTTTTGCGCTTCAAAAGCTCCTTGTATTCATGGAGTAATTTTTCTTTTGACCAGTTTTGAAAATCTTTTTTTGACATAATTATTTTTTGATCAAATCGTCAACGCCAACGCCCGATTCTTTGGCGATTTTTGCTAAAATTTCCACGCCATATTTTTGTTTGTTCCCGCCTCAATTTTGACAAATGAAACATAGATTGGTCGGGCTGCTGGGAATTGAACCCAGTCTACATCCACCCCATGGACGCGTACTGCCGGTATACTACAGCCCGAAAAAAACATCCGACATCAGTAATTTAACACATTCAACAAAAAAACAAAAGAGTTCGCAAAAACAAAAACCGCCGGAACAATGCCGACGGTTATCGTTATCCATACAACGCGTTTTCAGCGGTATCTGATCCGTTTCAGGCGGTGAATTTCATGAAACTTATGATTTTTTCCGGATCAATCCGGCAATCGCCGACACACAGAACGCCGCCGTCAACGCTGATTGGACCGCGGCAAGTTTCATCGCCAAAGCAAACAATGGCGTTTCGGCCGACATTGCCAACCAATATCTTTCTGGATTCGCGGTCATATTCTTCTCTTTCCGCCAAAATGTCTTTTTCCAATTTCTTTTTCCTCCTGTTTGTTTTTTTAAAAAAAACTTTGACAAAAAATCCGGCATTATTCCAAAATTCCGTCCAGATTGACATCATAAAGAATTTGTTCCTGCGCCAGGCGATAATTTATAATTTCATTTTCCTTAAACCAGATTTTTATTTCGCGCTCCGCTTCTTCCGGTTTGTCCGAACAATGAATGAGATTCCTGACCGCCCGGCGATCCACGCCCGCCAGGGCGTAAGAATCAATCGTCAAATCGCCGCGAATGGTCCCGATGTCGGAAGTCATAGGTTCCGTCGTGCCGACAATTTTTGTCACGATGTTCACCGCCTGATTGCCCTGAAAAACCATCGCCGCCACCGGACCGGAAGTCATAAAAGACACCAACTGGCGCACGATGTCTTTGCCGTATTCAATCGCTTCCTTTTCCACCGGAATGCCCTGCGCCTCAAACTCCCCGACAATTCTTTCCCCTTTGGACCGGAACCATTTATCGTTTTTGTTGTAGTGCGTCCAGCACTGCTCTTCGGTCGGCACCAGCATTTTGAGCGCGACCATCTTCAGTCCCGTTCTTTCAAAACGTCTGATAATTTCGCCAACAAGAGACCTTTGCACGCCATCGGGTTTAATGATAACAAACGTCCTTTCTTTGCTCGGATGCGCCATAATTTTTTATTTTTTAATAATTAAACCGGCCGAACGGCTATTGCGCCGATTCGGCAAAAATTTTTCCGCATTCTGCCTCAAAATTTAGCACATTAAAAAAAAATAATCAAATCAAAAAGATCTTTGGCATCTGGCGCCGGAATCCGGACATTCATACACTATGCTTCCCGACTCGTCCGTCCGCCAAATGGCCGCTTTATGATTTTTCAACCGCTCCAAAACCTCCGGAGCCGGATGGCCGTAAGCGTTGTTTTTGCCGACGGAAACAACCGCTTCCCGCGACTTCACCGCTTTCAAAAAATCATCGCCGGTGGAATATTTTGAGCCGTGATGCGAGACCTTCAGTATATCGGCCGCCAAATCAATTTTATCGTTTATAATTTCAAACTCCCGGCTGCCGGGCAGATCGCCGGTAAACAAAAACCTGTTTTCTCCAAAAATCAGTTTCGCCACCACACTGCCGTCATTGCTTTTTCTAAAACTGAAATTCGCCCCCTCCGGCGGATAAAGCGTCCGGAGTTCCGCTCCGCCGGGAAATTTTATGTCCAAACCGCCCGCGATCTTGATTTTTTCAGCTTTTTCTTTTTCCGCCAGACTTTTCCATATTTCATAAGTCCGCGAATCGCTTTCGGATCCGGTTTGCGCTATTGCCCCGATCTGATAATTTTTAAGCGCTTCAATCAGTCCGCCGATGTGATCGGAATCGGGATGCGTCGCAATGACAACCTCAATTTGCCGGTCCCAAAAAGGAACGAATTGTCCCAATTTTTCCAGAAGCGCTTTTCCGTCGCGTCCGCCGTCAATCAAAATCTGGTTCTGCCCCTCGGAAATCAAAATGGCATCGCCCTGCCCCACGTCCAAAAAAACCACTTTCAGGCCTTTCTGGTTTTTCAGGCTTAAAATAATGTCGCCCAAAACCAGCGCCAGAACAAAAAGAAAAAGAATTAAGTAATAAGAAAATTTGTTCGCCATATTGCCGTAAAAACATTATACACCATTGTTTCCGCCGGCAACATCCGGTTTGTCATCCGCTCAATTCCATCTTTTGCTTTTTTTGGCGGCGAAAATAAGCGCGAACAAAAAAACATACCAGAGCAAAACCCACATCCAGCCAAAATTTTTTATTTCCCGACTTGCCCAGGAAATTTCCGCCAGGGAACCCGCGATCCATATTTCATATTTCAAAAGCAAAAAGGCCGACCAGGCAAAAATTAAAGACAAATTATGCCAAACCAGTCCGACGGCGGCGGCCAAAAAAGAAAAAAGCATTGTCAGGGGAACAATCGGCAAAATTAAAATATTGGCTGCCAAAAAAACCAGCGAAAGCTGGTGAAAATTAAAAAGAATAACCGGCAAAACGAAAATTTGGGCGCTTAGAGTCAGAAAAATTATTTCCGCGAAACCCATCGCGCGATGTTTTTTGACAACGTATCTTTCAAAAAACGGAGAAAACGCAACGATGCCGGTTGTCGCCAAAAACGACAACTGGAATCCGACATCCCAACGCAAAAGCAAAGGATTGAAAAAAAGCATCGCGGCCGCGGCGCAAAAAATGGCGTTCCAGGAATTGGCCAGCCGCCCGTTTTTCATGGCCCAGATCAAAAGAACTCCCATGATGCCGGCGCGCGCCGCCGAAGCCGGAAAACCGATCATCGCCACGAATAAAAATATGCCGGCCACCGCGAACCAAAACGCCTGCTTTCTCCAAAGTCCGATAAAAATGCCAAATGCCAGCAGATACTCCGCGATAATGGTAACATTAAATCCGGAAACGGCGACGATATGAGTGAGACCGGTGCGGGAAAAATGTTCTTTGAGAACCGCCGGCAAACCGGCGCTTCCGCCGAAAAGAAGCCCGTTGGCCAGCGCGGAGTGCGGATACGGAACAGCCGCGCTGATGTTTTCTTCCATTTTGTTTTTCAGCCGCAAAATAAAAGCGTAAAATTTGTTGCCTTTATTTTCTCCGATTTTCTCAGTCCTGGCGTTCCGGCAAAGATAATCAATTTTTTCTTTGGCCAGATGCATTCTGTAATCAAAACCGTTTTTTTTGTTTTCCGGAATGGCGAGAACGCACTCTATTTTCAGCTCGTCGCCGTAATTTATGTCCGCCCCGAGATTTTCATGAATTAAAACAACGGCGCCGTCTTCTGTTTTCGCGACGACATTTTGATAGTTTTCCCTGCTTTCCGGCTCGCGGACAACCGCCGCGGAAACGAAAATTTTTTTTCCGTTTCCGTCCGCGCTTTTTATTTTTTCAAATTCGCTTCCGATCCTCCACAATCCCGCCGCGAAAAAAACGCAGGCAAGAGCGGCAACTGCCGTTTTTTTGTTTTTGTAAAAAATAAAAAAGACGATCAATGAAAAAAGAAGCAGGACATAACCCGCTGCTTCCGCTTCTTTTCCGCGAAAAGATCCCGCCGCGACACCCGTCAAAAAAAACAGGGAGCAAACGCGAAAAATCATTGATTTTGACATAAGACGGTTTATAACAAAAGAGGCGGAATTTTCCGCCTCCATGGATTTGAATTTTTTTATTTTATTTTCAAAACCAATTTTTTCAAATCCTCTACAATCCGATCATACTCTTCTTGCAACCGCGCCGGCACTTCGTTTTTTTGAACGCCCAGACATATTCCTCCTTCCAGCATTGCATTTACTCCCAGTCCTTTTTTGTTTTTGATTTCCAGAACCATAAAAAAACCTCCTTATTTTTAATTATTTTGGAAGTCCGGCTTCCAAGCGGCGTTTATTTATCCGCGAATCCCTACTTTGCCAATTTTTTTTTCAATATTAGTTTTTATTTTCTCCAAATCAATAAACTTGCCTCTGGTTTTTTTCTTAAGCGAAGGATCAAGCGTTCTGACATCGCGATAAATTTGCAAATAATAGCTTTCCGCGCCTTTGATAAATTCGGCGATTTCCTCAAAATCTTCTTCCGTGTGCAGTCCCGGCACGACGGTGGTCCGAAATTCATGCGAAACTCCGCTGTTCATAATCAGTTCAACGCTTAATTTTATCCTCTGACTGTCGCTTTTGGCGCCGATCGTCCCATCGTATTTTTTCAGCTGATTTTTGATGTCCATCGCCACGAAATCCGCCAGATTGCCGTCAATGATTTTTTTCAAAACATCCGGCCGGCTGCCGTTGGTGTCAATCTTGACTAAAAATCCAAGTTTCTTTATTTTTTTGATAAAATTTATCAAATCCGGTTGAATAGTCGGTTCCCCGCCGGTAACGCACACCCCTTCCAGTTTTCCTTGCCGCGATTTCAGAAATTTAAAAAATTCTTTCTCCAGACCGCTCACCGACTGATGCCTGCCGCCCGACACCAGTTCCGGATTATGACAAAAAGGGCAGCGAAAATTACAGCCGATAGTAAAAATTGTTGCTGCTATTTTGCCTGGATAATCAATAAGGGTTAGTTTTTGATAACCGCCCAAAAGCATGATTTTGTGTTCCTAAATCGGGGCGACCTGATCTAAAATTCAAATCGCCCCGCCATCTTTTTTGTTCCGCTTAACACGCTCCGACCGCTTCTTTCACCACATATTCTACCCTGTCTTTAAATTCTGCCTGCTTGCCGCGATTCCATTGCTGGATTGGACGAATATATCCCACCACGCGGGAATAAACTTCTGTCGGCTGTTTCACCACGCACTTGGGGCAGGTGTAATGTTCTCCAGCGATATACCCGTGCGCCGGACAGATGCTGAAAGTCGGAGTCAGCGTGAAATAAGGCAAAGCGTAATTTTCAGCGATTTTCCTGACCAAATTCTTGGTGGCTTCGGCGCTCCATAAACGTTCGCCCAAAAAACCGTGCAACACGGTTCCGCCCGTGTATTTTGTCTGCAGATCGTCTTGCAAATCCAATGTTTCAAAAATATCTTGCGTGTGGCAAACGGGCGCGTGCGTTGAATTGGTGTAATAGGGTTCGGATCCGTTTTTTTTCACGGCTTCATCGTTGGCGAAAATCATGTCCGGATTTTTTTCTTTGTCAATCCGCGCTAAACGATAAGCCGTTCCTTCGGCCGGCGTCGCTTCCAGATTATAGAGATTGCCCGTTTCCTTTTGATATCCGATAATTTTTTCCCGCATGTGCGTCAGGGTTTCTTTGGCCAGCTTGTGCCCTTGTTCGGTGGTGATATCCTTGCCGATAAGGTTGAGCAACGCCTCGTTCATTCCCACTAGACCAATGGTGGAAAAATGATTAGCCCAATATTGTCCGCGCCGCAGCTTGACGGAATCCAAATAAAAACGGGTATACGGATAAAGTCCGCGCTCCGTCAATCCTTCCAGCAGTTTTCTTTTGGTTTCCAGACTTTCCCTGGCCAGATCCATCAGATGATCCAGCTTCGCGAAAAAATCTTTTTTGTTTTTCGCCTCATAACCCAGCCGCGGAAGATTAATAGTCACCACACCGACCGATCCGGTCAAGGGATTGGCTCCAAAAAGCCCGCCGCCCCTCTTATGAAGCTCGCGGTTGTCCAAACGCAGCCGGCAGCACATGGAGCGCGCGTCATCAGGACTCATGTCGGAATTAACGAAATTGGCGAAATAAGGAATGCCATACTTGGCGGTCATTTCCCAGATCGGCCGGAAACGTTCGTCATCCCATTCAAAATCCTTTCCTATGTTGTAAGTCGGAATGGGAAAAGTAAACACGCGCCCGCTGGCGTCGCCTTCCATCATCACCTCGGCGAAGGCCCGGTTAATCATATTCATTTCTTCCTGAAAATCTCCGTATTTTTCTTTCTGCGGCGCGCCTCCGACAATCACCGACTCGTTAACGAGTGTTTTGGGCGGCGTGATATCCAAAGTGATGTTGGAAAAAGGCGTCTGGAATCCGACGCGCGTGGAAACGTTCATATTGAAAACAAAAGATTGCACGCCCTGCCTCACGTCTTCATAACTCAATTTATCATAACGGACAAAAGGCGCGAGCAAAGTGTCAAAATTGGAAAACGCCTGCGCGCCGGCAACCTCTCCCTGCATTGTGTAAATAAAATTAACCATTTGTCCCAATGCCGAACCGAAATGTTTGGCCGGCTTGCACGATACCTTTCCCGGAACTCCCGTAAAACCGCGCCGGAGAAGATCCTGCAAATCCCAGCCGCAGCAATAAGCCGCCAGCAACTGCAGATCATGGATGTGAAAATCGCCGTTCTCATGGGCTTCTTTTATTTCTTTGGCATAAACGCGGTTCATCCAGTATCGGGAACTGACTATTGAAGAAATGTAATTGTTAAGGCCCTGCAGGGAATAGGACATATTGGCGTTTTCCTTGACCTTCCAGTCAATTTCATTGACATATTTATCAACCAGAGAAACCGCTTCGTCCAACGATTGATCGGTTTCCCTGATTTTGCGGTGCTGTTCGCGGTAAAGAATATACGCCTTGGCGGTTTTTTCAAAGTCCAGAATCATCAACACGCGCTCTACCAAATCTTGAATCTCCTCAATTTCCGGAATGTACCCCTTGCGGTAATTTTTGTTCAGAAGACAAACAACTTTTTCACTTACCCGCACGGCGTCTTTCAAGTTTCCTTCGCCGGTTGCCAAAAAAGACTTGGCCACTGCGCCAGTGATTTTCTTTTGGTCAAAAGCCGCCACTCTTCCGCTTCTCTTGACGACTTTTTTTATTTTGTTAACCTCCCGCTTTGAAGAATTATGAAAATCTTTTTTTACCGTTTTTTTGTTTTGTTTCGCTTTTGGCATATTTTTTGCCTCCCCTTTTATTTGATTTATTTATAAAAAACGCGATGATTTAAAGAATGAAACATCACTGTTGGTTGTTGATTTTTTCCGCCTCTCTCACGAAACTGTCGGCGTTTTTGAAATCTTTGTAAACGCTGGCAAAGCGCAAATACGCCACTTCGTCCAATTCTTTGAGTTTTTTCAGAACGATTTTGCCGATTTCCTTGCTGGCGATTTCCTGGCTTTCGCGCGATTGGATTTCATATTCAATATCGCCGACGATCCACTGAATTTTGTCTTCGCTGACCGGACGCTTTTCCAGCGCTTTGCGTATGCCGATTTCTATTTTTCCGCGATTGTAATCTTCCTTGCGTCCGTCTTTTTTGACAACCGCGAAGCGCATGATTTCCACTTCTTCATAGGTGGAAAAACGCGCCTGGCATTTTTCGCATTCGCGCCTGCGCCGAATGGCTTTGCCATCTTTGATGTCGCGCGAATCAATTACTTTTGTTTCGCCATATCCGCAAAATGGGCAGTGCATAAAACCCGAAAAATTAATGATTATGGTTTGCGTGTTTTTTTAAAAACAAACTGTGCGTGATCTGTGTTTATGTCCAACAATTCGCCTTTTAACACTATATATTGTGTATAATAATATAATTTTACCACAAGACAGAATACTGTCAAAACCCGCGAAAATCCGCCTGTTTTTGAAAATTTTTCCGAGTTATCCACACCCGCCAAACAAAAAACCGGAGTATGATCTCCGGTTTTAGGAAAATAATCCAAAGATTGATACCGCAAAACCTACAAAGAAACGGCCAGCGCCGTGTCATCGGCTTCGTTGTATTCAGCCGCGATATTGGCGCCAATTTTGACGTCGCTTAGCGCTTTGGTTTGCGCTTTTCCATCCGCCATGGAATAAAAATGCGTCCGGTCGGTGATTTTCAAAGTTTTTTCTCCTTCTTCCGCGGCAATGGAAATTTGGGAATCGCCAATTTCGCTCACTTTGCCGCTGGCGACCCGGGTGGACATTATGACGGCAGATACTTCTTGTTTTTCGCCTTTTTCATTCACAATTTCAATTCTTTTTTCTTTCTCTTCTTCGTTGTTTCGGCTCGGCTGGATTCCGGTTTGGATTTCCGCCGGTTTGTCTTTTTTGACAACCGCGACGCCGACCAAATAAACGGCGGTGGCAAGCAATATAGCCGCGATGGCGATGCCGATGATAGTTTTTTTGTTTTCCATATTTTTTTGTTTTGAACCGGATTTTTAATTATTAATCGCCGATCAGGGCGCGACTTCGCGATAATTGATTCCACATTGTTTGGTGCCGTCTTTGTTGCCGCATCCGTCATGGCATGTCTGCCCTTGGCAAGTTCGCGCGGCGCAATTTGGGTTGGTGGGAACGCAAACGCAATTTCCATTTGAGCAAGAATAATTTGAACCAAGCGCTGCGCAGTTAACCTGCGAAAAATATCGGCATTCGGAAACGGGATCAGCCGCACAAATTTCCGCCATATCGCCCGAACATCGTTTTTCTCCCAGTAAACATTTATGATCGCAAGCCACGTTAATTTGAGATGAGCAGGGAATGTCAAACTACCGTTGTAGCGCCCCTTCGTCAATCGTCATTTTCCAGTTAAAGGAACGCAATCCCTCATTGGACGGAGCCTTAAAATTAGCACTGAAAGTCGCTTCAGATCCTGGCGCCACGTTTAAAGAAGGCAGTCCAATTCTATTTAATCCCCAAATATTCAAAAGGTTTTCGGATCCGAGGTAATAATTATTTTGAGTCCATGTGGTGGTTCCGTTGTTTCGCATTATAATTGTGGCGTTAAATTCTTGGCCGGGAGATATATTCGAAGGTATTGATACAGAAGCACACTGGGCGCTGTTAATCATAGGATTAACCACCGTAAACGTCTGCGTCAGGCAATTGTTTGATTCATTGGACTCGGAAACATTGTTGTTGATGTCGGCGCAGATTTCAAACCTGTGCGTGCCGGCTACGGCCGTCCAGGCATTGCTCCAAGTTTCTGTTTCAATGGCTCCGGCGGCCAAAGCCGCGGTTGACTGGTTGGCAAAGGTTGTGTCGTAAGAGCCGTCGTTGTTGAGATCCAGCCGCAGGCGGGTTTGGGAGGCCACAGTCGCGTTGCCTGTTCCGCTGTTCCGGACAGTGCCGGAAAAAGAGATAGATTGTCCGGGATTGAGCGTGCCGGAAGTTGAAAGGTTTTGAACGGTGTAGTCGGGTAACTGAGGATTTTGTAGATTAATATGTTCATAAAATGTCCCATAATTATATGCGCCGCATTTTGAACTGCCATGATAGCCTGATTTAAATTCAGCTGGGGTGCACAAATTACTTGTTATATTGGGATTACTGGGGCTCCAGGAGCCATCATGGGGATATTGAAAAAAATATAACCACTATGGGTATATGATAATATGATCCGCAATGTTATTATTTTGATTAATGTTAGAAGGCAATGTAAATGTTGAATCTATATTGCATTCCATGCCGTCACTTCTTGCGACATTTGTTCCGCCGCCAATTCCTATTTGAGTTCCTCGATCATACCGCATAAAACAATCAGTACCTGCGTCCGTATAATATTCAGCCGAAAAGCCGCATCCATGCATAATAAGCCCACAAGTCCTGATTTGAGGACTTATGCCTGAACACATCATACTATAGTCTTTAAAAAGTCTTTGCCTGCACGCACTATCCGTTTCTCCTATTCTGCATTGAACATAAACTCCCATGGTAAAAAAAGGCAAACAACTTGACCAAGCGCATTTGGCGTTCAAACCTACCTGAATATTGTCCGGATCTTTATAAATAATCTTGCCTTGCACCCTGATAGCGTTTCCTGCTTGATAAACTTGAAGATGGCTTGGGTTTGTCAAGGAACTTGAAGTAAAATGAGAAGACCCGCATATATTAGCTTTTGTTTTAGGAATCAAGCAAAAGAAAAAGACAACAGTTCCAAAAATAAAACTTAAAAAAATAACTGAAAAAATTTTTTTCATAATTTTAAATACTTATTTTTTATTTTTTGAAATTTAAATAACGCCATATTATTTCTTTTCATAAACTGTAACCGGATCACATTCAACCGATGCTTTGGTGCCTGTGTAGTCAACCGCCTCCATAAGGGCTGTTTTTTGTCCGGGAGTTTTGTAAATTATATCAACAAAAGGTTCGCGGCTGTCAAGTCCGTCGGATCCGGTAATCCGATAAGTGTAACGAGGCGTTCCCATTTTTTCAAAATACATTATCCATCTCACTTTTTGGCCGACAAGAACATGACTTTCATCCAGAAGCAAGCCGCATTTTATTTTCAGTTCAGCTTCTTTAATATTAACCGGAATATTCAGCTCATTGCCCTGATAAGCGGCTTTAATTGAATATTCTCTTTTTTTTGAGCGACTACCTGGCCATAAGTTTCTTCAGCCATAGAAACATTTACCATTTCGGGATTGCCGGACAAAAGAGTTGTTTTTTTTGTGACATCAATGGTTTCTTGACTGTTCTTGGGAGTAAAAAAAATCTTAACATCCACCGATTCCATGGGATAAATTTCCAGAAAAGACGGACTGGAAAATAATTTTCCTTCATTTTTTTATCTTCCGTTAAGTTGCTTTTGTTTTTTGTTTTGTCATAAATCAGCGTTTTAGCCAGCGCAAAAACAGATAAGAAAAAAACGATTGCCAAAACTGCTGCTAAAACTTTCTTTATTTTTTGCTCTTGGTTGTTTTCCATAATTTTAATTTTTTCATTTTTAATTTTAGAACTGATTTTTGTGTTATATTTTTGTTTTTCACAAACAAACAATCAATTTCTTGTTAAATATTTTGCCACAAAATAAATTATTGACTACCCCCCTGTTAATAACTCAAAAACAGCGCGTACAGCTAAAAACCAAACAAAAAAAACCGAGCTATGCTGCGGTTTTTTTGTTTGGCTGATTGATTATGAAAAGATAATTTTACGCCTATGCCTCGCGCCGGACGCGCCGTTTTTTATTTCTCCATTTTTCTCCGTATAAAAGCCGGGATTTCCAGATCCTCTTCGTCTTCCATTTCCTTGGTTTCCCCGCGCACGGAAACTCCCCGCGGCTGGATTTTTTCTTCAATTATCATTTTTGATTCCACTTTTCTGGAAGGAAAAGTTATTTTTTCGCGCGGTTCTTCTTTTTCAGGCGAAGAAAGCGGCCTGACGGTTGTTTTCGCGGCCGGCGTTTCTTTGACTTTAACGGCGTCAAAGCCCGTCGCCACCACCGTAATGTGAATATCCCCTTTTCTGATCTGATCGTCCGTTACCGCTCCAAAAATAACTTTGGCGTTGGGATCAATGGTTTCAGTAATAATATTGGCGGCCTCGTTGATTTCCAGCATCGTAAGATCCGAGGAAGCGGAAACATTGAACAGCACGCCTTTGGCTCCGTCAATGGAAAGTTCCAGCAAAGGGCTATTGATGGCTGATTTGGCCGCTTCCGAAGCGCGATTTTCGCCGCTTGAAACGCCGATGCCCATCAACGCCGAACCGCTGTCCTGCATAATAGTGCGCACGTCGGCAAAATCAACATTGACAATGCCGGGCTTGGTGATAAGATCGGAAATTCCCTGCACGCCTTGACGCAGAACGTCGTCCACGATTTTAAAAGCGTTGATTAAAGTCACTTTGCGGTCAATAATTGAAAGTAATTTATCGTTAGGAATTGTAATAAGCGTATCCACGCGATCTTTCAAATTTTCCAAAGCTTCTTCTGAAATCGTCCGCCTTTGCGCGCCTTCAAAAGCAAATGGCTTGGTCACCACGGCAACTGTCAAAGCGCCTAATTCCTTGGCTGTTTCCGCCACAATCGGCGCCGCTCCCGAGCCAGTTCCGCCTCCCAAACCGCAAGTTACGAAAACCATGTCCGCGCCTTTGAGCACCTCCTGAATTTCTTCGCGGTTTTCTTCCGCTGCTTGGCGGCCGATTTCCGGATTCATACCGGCTCCCAGTCCTTTGGTCAGATTTTTTCCAATATGCACTTTTTCCGAAGCGCGACTGTGATGAAGCGCCTGAGCGTCGGTGTTGATAGCCACAAATTCCACTCCCTTAATTTTAGAATCAATCATCCGACTGATGGCGCTGCCACCCGAACCGCCGACTCCCACGACTTTTATTTTAGCAACCATTTCAATATTAGGTTTTATTTCCGCCATATGTTTCCCCCTGAATTAATAGCCAAAAGACCATTAAAAGGTTAAAGAATTAAGTTAATTATTGCAAAAAATAAAATTAAAAGTCTTATTAGTCACCCGTTTTTTGTTTTAATATACCAATCTAACACACCCTTGCCAAATATGTCAAGAAAATAAAAGATTGGTTTTGTTTTGTTTTTTCAGGGCAGAAATTTTTCAAACCAGCCGCGAATCTTCCGCACCGAATCCCTTGTTTCGCGGGAGAAATCAACAATCATTTTTGTCCTCCTGGAATTTCCCCGTGCTATCATTCTTTGATCCTTCTCCCACAAAACCAACCCGACCGCCGTCGCGAATTCCGGATCGTCAACGCGGTCCGTCATTCCGCCCAAAGGAACCGGAAAACCAACCTGCGCCGGAAGACCCAAAATATTTTTGGCCAGTTCCGAAATTTGAGGCATCTTTGATCCGCCGCCGGTTATTACCGCGCCGGCCGGCAATAAATTGGCTCTGCCGATTTTTTTAAGCTCTTTATTGATAAGCGTAAAAATTTCTTCCAGGCGCGCTTCAATAATCTCCGCCACGTGATGGCGGGAGACAAATCCAATTTCCCGCGAACTGATTATGGAAAGATCAATGTCTTCTTTTTTGCTTATTTCCTTGGCCAGCGCCGTTCCATATTCCAGTTTTATTTTTTCCGCCGTCTCAATGGAAGTTCTAAGTCCAATAGCGATATCGTTGGTAATATGCCCGGCTCCCACCGGCAAAACGGACGCGTGCAGCAAATCGCCTTCTTCAAAAACAGAAAGAGATGTTGTTCCGCCACCAATATTCACAAGCGCCACTCCCAATTCTTTCTGTTTCCTGTTAAGAACCGCTCGGGCGGCCGCCAACGGCTCCAAAACCAAATCATCCACCTCAATCCCCGCCCCCTCCGCGGCTTTAGCGATATTTTTGATATGCGTTGAAAGGCCTTCAACGACGAGAGCGTCCACCTCCAGCCGCACCCCCTTCATACCAACCGGATCTTTGATATTTTCCTGATCGTCCAACCGATAGTTTTTGGGAATGATATGAATAATTTCCTTATTGGGCGGCAAGTTGGTGTTTTGCGCCTCGGCAATAACCCGATTCACGTCTTCTTCCGTTACTTCTTTGTCGGCGCGCCCCACGGCAATAACTCCCTTGGAATTTTGAAAACCTATTTCCGCGCCGCCGATGTTCACAACCGCCCGCTTGACCACGATTCCCGCCACGCGCTCGCTGGTTTTCACCGTTTCATTGATCGCCCGCGCCACTTCGTCCGCGTCAATGATTGTTCCGCGCCTGATGTCCGTCGAGGGCGCGATTCCCGTTCCAATCACGCGCGGAACATCAGCATCCGGAACATCTTCGGCGATAACCACCCTGATCCGCGAAGATCCGACGTCCAACCCGGCAATGATGTTATTTTTAGCCATTAAATTCAATGGGAGGCGGGCGCACACTCAAAACAAAGCCGCACCGACCCCGTATTTCTTTAATTTAATTTTGATTTTTTTCCTTTCCGCCAATTCGCGTTTCATACGCGAACTTACGGATGGAATTATAAAACAAAAAATTCAGCATTACAACCCCGCGTCAAAAAAACACTTCGCGAAAATACGGCAAAAAAACAATCACTCCCACTAGCGCCGCCGCCGCGGAAGAAACAAGCACCGCCGCCGCCATAATATCTTTGATAAGCCGGGCGTAAGGATGAATGCGCGGTTTTAAAATATCCACCACCCGCTCAACGACGGTGTTGATGAGCTCAATAACCAAAACCCACGTAATCATCAGAATCAACACAATCGCTTCCCAGTTTTTGATCTTGAACAGCAAAATCATCCCGACCACCAGAACCGCGGCAAAAATCTCAATCTGAAAATTGCGTTCATAAAGCAAAACGTGCTTCAGTCCGCGCGCCGCGTGCCTGAAGCTTTTACCTATTCTGCGAATTTCAGGTTCATTGTTTCCAGTCATAATAATAATTCGCGACAAAAAATTTTACTTTTTACTTTGATAATTTTTTTCGCGCTGGCGAAAAAAGTGCCACAGCAAAAAGAAAAATCCCGCGACAATCAGAAAATTAACCAGCAAAACAATCAAAATCCTCCACGGCACCACCCAGAAACTGACTTCGCCCTCAATGGGCACGTCTCTTTGTCCGTCGTCGTAGACCATCATCAGTTTGGCGGTGTATTTTCCGAATCTGAGTTTGGCGGCGTCTTTGAAA
>JBBINP010000007.1:0-29340 GCA_037443825.1 Candidatus Moraniibacteriota bacterium | reverse complement strand
CGAACGAGATATATTTGAAATACAGGAAAGATTAAACAATAGGCCAAGAAAATCCAATAATTATTTAACACCTAATGAAGTATACGCTCTTAATTCTTAAAAGGGGCTATAAATTCTTGAATTTACATTTAGTAATGTTTTTGTTTCCGATATTGATTTGCCGGAACCGATTGCGGACAAATTTCATCTTCATATTCGCCCAAAAGCACCCCGTCTTCCCAAGTATAATTTTTAATTTTCTTGCAACCGGTTGCCGGATTGTGTTCTATTGGGTTGGCCTGTACGACGTAATCATTGCCGTCCACTTTTTTCCGATAAGCGACTGGGCGATTTTTAGCCGCCGCTTCCCGCGCCGCCTGCATGGAAAGTTCCGTGACGGTCGCGCAAGCCACGGAACTTATGGCCGCTCCGATTATCGCGCCCCTCCACGGATTCTTTTTGTTAATCAAAGCGCCCGCCAAACCTCCGGCCGCTCCGCAAATGCCAGCGCTTTTATAATGATGATGAGTACAACCTAAAGAAAACGCGGTCGCAAAACAAATTACCGCGCACAAAGCCGTAATTCTTTTCATCATCGCCTCCTTTGAATATTTTTATTTAAACTCTTAAAAAGAGCGTGGTTTGTGTGTCAAAAAATTTCATTGTTAATGAACCGCGCCCGCGATTTAACCGCCGATCGCCAGCATTTTTTTTAATTCGCTTTCGTTCTTGTGAGGGCCAATAACCGCCAGATTCAATGTTTTATTTTGAAATACATCCCCAGCCACCCTTAATATATCCGCGGCCGTTATTTTGTCAATTTTGGCGAAAATTTCACCGGGTGTCATTATTTTTCGCCGCCTAATTGCCTGATTGACAAAAAACGCCGCCACCTCATTGGATGATTCCAGTCCCATCGCGCTTTTGCCTTTGATATAATCTTTGGCTTTTTGCAATTCCTTCGGACTTATCTTTTGGGATGAAATTTTCTGATACTCGCTTTTGATTATTTCAATCGTTTTTTGAAGATTTTCATGCGCCACGCCCGCCTGCGTCGCAATATACCCGCACTCTTCAAAAGTTTCCAGAAAAGTGCGCACATAATAAGCCAGTCCCCGCCTTTCCCGCACTTCAATAAACAAGCGACTGCTCATATTGCCTCCCAAAATGACGGAGAGTGCTCCCAGCGCGAAACGGTCTTTGTGATTTTCATGATAAGCCCGATTGCCAATAATCAAATGTGTTTGGTCGGTTTTTTTAAACCGGATCTTAACCTCCGGCGCGCTTTGCCGTTCGCTGATTTTTCCGATTTCAGGTTTTCGGCCCTTTTTCATTCCCCCAAAATATTCTTTTGCCTTTTGAATAACTTTTTTTTCATTGAACTTTCCGGCGACGCATAAAACCGTATTGCCGGCCGCGTAAAATTTTTCCCGATAACGCAAAAAGTTTTCTCGCTGAAAAGATTTGACGGTCTCCTTGCAACCGATAATTTCCCGTCCCAATGGATTTTGGAAATAAAGGAGATTCTCAAAAACATCTCCCACGCTCTGCATCGGACTGTCTTCATACATGTTTATTTCCTGGATGATCGCGCCTTTTTCACGCTCAATTTCCTCTGGATTAATTTTTGAATTCAGATAGATATCAGCTATGACATCCAGCGCGGCTTCCATGTGATCAGCGTCCGTTTTGACGTAATATCCTGTCCGGTCTTTGGCGGTAAAAGCGTTATATTCTCCTCCAACCGCGTCCAATTCCTCGGCGATGGAAAGAGCGCTGGGGCGCTTCTTGGTGCCCTTAAAAAACATATGTTCAAGAAAATGCGAAATTCCCGCTTCTTTTTCGGATTCATAACGGCTGCCAACACCCGCCATTGCCATTACCGTTGTTGTTCGAGTCTCCCGCATAGGAACAGTGATAACCCGCAGACCGTTATTTAATACGGTTTTTTTGTATTTCAAAATTTTTTTAATTTATAGCTTTCAAATCTCTGATTAATCAATGAAAATTATAAATTGCTGTTATTTTTTAATTCTATTTATCCTTATGAGACCGGAACAAGGAATTATTTTTATTCCCCGCTTCTCCAATTCGTCCAAGAACAAATTCATTCCTATGGAATCGGAGGAAATGTGTCCGGCGATAACCACGTTAATGTGAGCTTTCTCGGCCTCTTTGCGGTGTTCTTCGCTTTGATGCATGGAAATAACCGTGCCAATGCCGGCTTGCGCCATTTTTTCGTATATTTTCGGACTGCCTTCGGTTCCGCCGGTAATTTCCGTAAAGGCGATTTTTCCGGCGCGGTTATCCGGCAAACCGGAAAATATAACCGGACCCGATCCGCGTTTCGCCGCTTCTTTATATTCCGGAATTTCCAACAAAGATTTTAAAATATCTCCCACGTATTCCGGCTTGTCTTTTTTTATTTTACTTTCAACAAATTTGGCCACCAAATTGTCCGCGGGAGTGTGAACATTCATCAAACTGATATTCACCAAACGGGCGGCGTCAACTGCTTTAAAATGGTTGATTGGGTTGACGCTGCGGCTCACTTCGCTGATGCGCACCCTCATAAGCCCTTCCGCGATATTAATCGGCACGCCATAACCGGACAGAACATCCGCTTGAAGGTGCATAACATCCGAAAGGTCGGCCAGTCCTTTGCCGATCGGATGGTGGGCGATAACCAAATCAACGGGCTTGTCATGATTGCTCAGATACCGCGCCAGCATCATCTCCGCGCTGTCAATGTCAATGCCCGCCATTACGCGCCTGATATTTTTGACACCCGAATCAAAGCTGATGCGCGAATCAATGTAGGGGTTGGTCAATTTTTCCGCGTCAAAAATTTCTTTTTCGTCTTTGCCGAGCTTTTCATATTTTTCCTTGTTGCGCTTAAGATGCTTTTCTATATGCGGCCGGGAACGAAAATCATTTTTTATTCCCATTTCAACCGCCAATTCATAAATTTGCCGAATAGTCATTTGTTTGAAATTATTCTGTTAAAAATGCCGGAAAACGATTTTTGTCTTCCAATTAATTTTGTTTGATTTTTTCGTCCAAATATTCTTCCAGTTTTTCAATCGCTATTCTTTTCTGTTCCATCGTGTCCCGATCGCGGACAGTGACGGAATTATCGCTTAACGTTTCAAAATCCACCGTCACGCAACAAGGCGTTCCGATTTCGTCTTGCCGGCGGTAACGCTTGCCGATATTGCCGTTGTCGTCAAATTCGCACATAAATTTCATTTTCAAAATATCATGTATTTTTTTGGCTTTTTCAACAAGCTCCGGTTTATTTTTAAGCAAAGGAAAGATCGCCGCTTTCACGGGCGCCAGACGTTTGTCCAGCTTAAGAACCGCGCGCCGCTCCCCTTTGTTTTCCTCTTCCGTGTATGCTTTGTCCAAAAACATAAGAAACAGCCGATTAAGCCCGACCGATGTTTCCATGATGTGCGGAATGAATTTTTCTTTTGCCGTTTCGTCAAAATAAGACAGATCGGCTCCGGAAAATTCGGAATGTCTTGACAAATCCCAATCACCCCGCGCGTGAATGCCTTCCACCTCCTTAAACCCTCCCAGCAATTTAAAATCGTATTCAATATCAAAAGCCCGTGAAGCATAATGCGCCAACTTTTCATGTTCATGCCAGCGAATGTCTTTTTCCGTCATTCCGTATTCCAAATACCATTGCCACCTTAAATTTTTCCACATCTCATATTTTTCTTCCATATCATTAGGATGCAAAAAATACTGCATTTCCATTTGTTCAAACTCGCGCGTGCGGAAAACAAATTGCCGCGCCACAATCTCATTGCGAAAAGCTTTACCTACTTGCGCGATTCCAAAAGGCAGTTTCACGCGCGTAGAATCCAAAATATTTTTATATTCCAAATAAATGCCGCCGCATGTTTCCGGCCTGAGATAAACAATATTTTCCTCCGAAAGAGCTTCGGTCGGGGATCCAAGATTGGATTTTACCATCAAGGAAAAATTTTTCGCCTCGGTTATTTCGTCCGCGCCGCAACTTTGACACTTCAACTTGCCCAGCTCTTTCAGTTTTTTCAGCTCTACATTAATAAAATCCAACGGCTGTTTATCCGCGTTAATGCCGAAAAGTTCCAATACCTGGTCGGCGCGCATGCGGGATTTGCATTTTTTGCAGTCAATTTGCGGATCGTCAAAACTTTCCACGTGTCCGGAAGCCACCCACGTCTTCGGATGCATAAAAATAGCGCTGTCCAGCCCCACCACATCGTCGCGCAATTGCACCATATGTTTCCACCAGACGTCGCGGATATTGTTTTTAAGAAGCGCTCCATAATGTCCGTAGTCGTAAACTGCCGCGAAACCGCCGTAAATTTCCGAAGAAGGAAAAACGAAACTCCGCCTTTTGCAAAGCGAAATGATTTTTTCCATCGCTGATTCTTTTGTCGCTTTCATTTGATTTTGATTAAAAATTTAATTAATTAAAAAATCCCGCTCCAACAACTAAAAATTTAGCTGCCAGAACGAGATTTTTTATCCCGCGATTCCATCCGGCTTCCCTTTTCGCAATAAAGCCAAAAGGACTCTCAACGCCGCGAAACTTGTGTGTCGTGAGCTGCCAATTTCTCACTAAGTTAACGCTTGTTTTTATTGTACAAAACGCCTCAAAATAAGTCAAGAAAGATTTTAATTAAGGTTAAAGACGGCTTTTTTAAATTTGTCTCCGCGGTCAAATTCATTGAGAAAAAGTCCGAAACTGGCTGCCCCGGGAGACAAAAGCACCGCGTCGCCCTTTTCTGCCTGACGAAAAGACAAATCAACCGCCGCTTCCATGGAGGAAACTACGGGAATTTTTTCTATTTCTTCCCGCGAATAATTATTTTTCATTTCAGCCAAAAGCTTTTCTGTCGCGCTACCTTTTAATAAAATAATTTTCTTGGCAACTTTTATTTTTTGCCCCAACTCCTTGAAGTCAAGTCTTTTGTCTTCTCCGCCGGCAATCAACACGATTGGTTCCATAAAAGAATCGAGTGCTGAAACAACGGCGTCCGGAATTGTGGCTGCCGTGTCGTTAAAAAATTTGATTCCGCGCAAATCGCGCACAAATTCCAAGCGATGCGGCACTCCTTCAAAAGCAATAATGGCCTTTTTTATTTCCGCAAACGACACGCCCGCCGCGAAAGAGGCGCCGATAGCCGCCAAAATGTTCGCGATATTGTGCCCGCCCCTTATTTTTAATTCATTGACGTTGACCAGTTTTTTCGCGTCAATGCCGTTGTTAAGATAAATATCTTTTTCTTCAAGAAAAACCGAATAACCTTGCATTATCGGCTTGGCGGAAAAACGAATGATTTGCGATTTAGCTTCTTGAGCCGCGGAACGCACGATATCGTCGTCTTCGTTGGCAATCAGCCAGTCTTTTGGTTTCTGATAAAGAAAAATGTTTTTTTTGTCCCGCACGTACGCTTCCATTGTCGGATAGTAATTCAAATGGTCGGTCAGTATATTTTTAAATACGGCGATATGCGGACTCATTTTAATCCTTTCCAGTGATGAAAGCCGCCAGCTGGAAAGCTCAAAAACCGCTATAGAGTCTTTTTTTAAAAAATCCAGTTTATCCAGAACTGATGCCTGTCCGATGCCGACTTTGACCGGATTTTTTCCGGCAGATTTTAAAATTTCATAAATAATAGTCGCGATGGTTGTTTTGCCTTTTGTTCCCGTCACGCCGATAATCGGATTGCGGCAAAACTGAAAAAACAAGCTTGCGTCCGTCTCCACCGGTATTTTGCGTTCTAAAGCCATTTTGACATGCCTGTTTTCCCATGGTATGCCGGGATTTTTGACCACCATATCAACCTTGGCAAAGTCCTCTCCGCGCTGTTGCCCCAAGACATATTCAATATTCCTAATTCCCTTGAGTTTTTCCAGGGAGGGCGCCAGATATTCTTTGTCTTTAATGTCCGTAACAATTACTTTCGCGCCGCGACCGGCTAAAAACTTCACCGTTCCCGCACCTCCGCCATGAAGACCGAGTCCAAAAACAGTTATTTTCTTGTTTTTTAATAAAATTGAATTCATCAAATAAAACAACAGTTATGAGGATTAAAAAAGCCGGCATCAGTAACAGCCAAATACACTAAACAATCGCCGATTTGAAGATTGCGTTTTTTTTCAAAACCATCCGGATTTTCGACGCAAAACCTCGCCAGACCTTGTTCCGTTATAGACCCCTTCATTCAGAACGATTTTTCCATTGACTATCAGCCAACTTACGCCTTTGGAATACCGATAGGGATTTTCCAAAGTAGCCAAATCAATGACCGTTTCCGGATTAATTATTGCGATATCCGCAAAATTTCCTTCCTCCAAAGTCCCTCTTTTTTGAATTCCGAATTTTTCCGCCGGCAGTCCGGTCATTTTTCGAACAGCTTCTTCCCAGCTCAATATCCTGCGTTCGTACACATAATAAGACAGTGCTCGCGGAAAAGAACCGAAATTTCTAGGATGAACGAGCTCGCCGCTTTTTTTGTGAGACAAGGAATATCCGGCGCCATTTGAAGAAATAATGGAAAAAGGATTGCGGATTGCCTTGGAAACATTTTTTTCGCCTAAAACTTCCATCATCGTGATTACGCGACCTTCGCTGGCGATTAAAATATCAACTATAACTTCTTCTATTGATTTTTCCTGCGCCGCTGCAATATCAACAATTCTTCTTCGGACAAGCGTTTTGTTGAAAGGCGAAATAGCAATTATGATTTTTGAGTAATCAAATCCATCCGTCCGCATTTCCTGAACGACCCTTGCGCGAATAACCGGATTTTTGAGCCGTTGAATCATGATTTTTTTGCCGCCTTCAACCACCCAGTCCGGCAAAAGAATATATAAAACCGAACCGGTAACAGTGTAGGGATAAACATCAAAATTAACGTCTAATTGGTCGGCTCGAGCGGTTTCAATCAAATTAATCGCTTCGTCCATTAACGGCCAGTTTTTTTCGCACATGGCCTTGAGATGGGATATTTGAACCTTTACTCCCGTTTCTCGCGCGATGTTTATAGCTTCTTCAACCGCTTCCAAAAGTTCATGCGCTTCTCCGCGAATATGGGTAGTATATACGCCATTATTGTCTTTAACTATCCGCGCCAACTCCATTATTTCTTTTTCCGAAGCTATTTTGGCATGAGTATAAACTAATCCGGTTGAAAGACCGATGGCTCCTTCTTTCAAAGATTCTTTGAGCATTTTTTTCGCTTGTTGCAATTCTTCAGGCGTCAATCCTCTCACTTCATCACGAATAAGTCCGCGCCGAAGCGTACCATGTCCGACCAGTGTCGCAAAATTCACTGAGAGATTCTTTTTTTCCACTTCGTCAAGAAATTCTCCCATTCTCAGCCAGTTTAAATTGACGATTCTGATATCAACCCATTTTTGAATGGTCTGAATTATGTTTTGATCCACCAGTGGTGCCAAAGAAGATCCGCAATTGCCCCCGATAATCGTAGTGATTCCCTGATAAAGAAGACTCTCTAAATCAGGATTAAGAAAGATGCGCCAATAAGTATCCGAATGATTATTAACGTCAATAAATCCCGGCGTTACGTATTTGTCCCGGGCGTCAATTACGAAATCGGCTTTTTCGTTTTGCAAATTGCCGATAGTCTTTATTTTGTTTTCGCTGATACCCAAATCAGCCAAAAACATCGGCTTGCCGCTGCCGTCAACCAGCGTTCCATTTTTAATGATGATGTCATGCATTCTGTTTGTGTTTTTTTTCTGATGTTTGTGTTCATTGTAAACGTTTTTGTGTTTTTTAGCAATAATATGGACAATTTTATTTATCATTGGTATACTAATGATTAGTTTTCGCGGATAATCGTTATCTTTCAGCATTAACCGGAAATTGAAAATCAGTCATTTTTCATTGATATCACGGCAAATACGGCTTGTGATCCGATTGACAAACTTGTTCGCCAAAATAAACGCCTGATTGTTCTGAAAAACGCCTCCGCTTTATTGACAGTCGCGCCAAATTCACTTTCGGGCCGTTAGCTCATTTGGCAGAGCGCCTGTTTTGCATACAGGAGGCAACCGGTTCAATTCCGGTACGGTCCACCGGATTGAATAAAATATTCGGGCGCGTAGCTCAGGTGGTTAGAGCGCGTCACTGATAATGACGAGGTCGGAGGTTCAAGTCCTCCCGCGCCCACCAAACAAAAAAAACAGCCAATGGTTGTTTTTTTTGTGCGAATTATTTCTTCAAATGCCGCTGAATGCTCTCGGCGGCGATCGCGCCTTCGGCGGCGGCGGTTATGATTTGTTTGAGTTTATTAGAACCGGTTGTGATGTCGCCAGCCGCCCAAATTCCTTTTTCCGTTGTCCGGCATTCCGAATCAATGGCCACATAACCCTCCTCGTCCAATTCAATGTTCAAATTTTTTGCCATTTCGGTGTTGGGATCCAGCCCGATTTCTATGAAAATACCGTCTATTTTCAATGACACGGAACCTTCGCAAGGATTGTCTAAAATTATTTCTTCAACTTTATCAAAACCTTTGATTTCTTTCACGTTCGCATTGTAAACTGTTTTAATTTTGGGATTGCTTTCAATGGCTGTCATCCAAAAATTTTCCGCGCGCAACTTGTCCCGGCGATAAATTAAATAAACTTTTTCTGCGATATTTCCCAAATAAACCGCCGCGCCGGCCGCGCTATTGGATCCGCCGACCACCGCCACGATTTTGCCGCGATAAAAAAATCCGTCACAAGTCGCGCAATAGGAAACGCCCTTGCCGGCTTTTTCTTTTTCTCCCGGCACGCCCAGGCGGCGATGCTTGGTGCCGTTCGCCAACAAAATCGTTCTGGCTCTTGTTTTTTTTCCATCAGCCAAAAAAATTTTGAAATGTTCTTCTTCTCTCTCCATCCGATCGGCCAATATTTGGAAAAAATCAACGCCATAACTTCTGGCGTGTTCCATGGCGTTTTGCGCGAATTGAAAACCGCTTATTTTTTGCGTTCCGAGCCAATTTCCAATTTCATGCGCTTCTGAAGCAAGTCCGCCGCCCACGCCTCCGGCTATGGCGTGTTTGAGACCGTAACGCGAAGCATAAACAGAAGCAGAAAGTCCCGCCGGCCCGGCGCCAATAATAAACAAGTCATAAATGAAATAATTTGACATAAAAATATTGCTACAAATCACAGATGTTTTTAATAATCGCGTCTTCCGTCCCGCCATTCGCGCAAACGGAGAGTGTTGTCATCCTCTCCTTTCGCCTCAAAAATTTTTTTAAGAAATCAAAATGAATTATTTTTAAAAAAATACACCGCCAAAATAACAGCGGCCAGCGCCAGACGATACCAGAAAAAAACCGCGTAACTTGATTTTTCCACAAAACGAATGAGATATTTGATGGCCAAATATCCGCTCACGGCCGCGGCAAAAATTCCACAGGCGATCGACAGATTAAAATTGGAAAACAGATAATCAATTTTAAAAACAGTGGCTCCAAAAATAATCGGCGTAGACATTAAAAAGGAAAATTTTGCCGCTTCAACGCGATCAAGGCCTCTCACCAATCCGGCGATAATTGTCGCGCCGGAACGCGAAACACCGGGCACAATGGCCGCCGCCTGCGCCAAACCGATCAAAACCGCGTCCATTAAATTAATTTCACCGATGCTTTTTTTGCGTTTCAGAAACTTGTCCGCCAAATACAAAACAAATCCGACAAAAGAAAGAGTGAAAGCGATAAGCAAAGGGTTGCGCAGAACCGTTCCGACTTTTTCTTCCCAAAAAAATCCCGCCAACACGCCCGGAATCGTGGCTACCGCCAGCATCCATAAAATATTTTTTCCGTAGCTTTTCGTTCCGATACTTTCATTTTTAATCTTGCCATTAAACGCCAGTTTAATGATAAAAATCCAGTCCTTCCAAAAGTAAGCGAGCACCGCGATTAAAGTTCCGGCATGAAGCGCCACGTCAAAGGCCAGTCCCGGATCTTTCCATTCAAAAAAATATGGCGCCAGTATCAAATGCGCCGTGGAAGAAATGGGCAAAAATTCGCCGATTCCCTGAATGATGCCAAGCGCCGCCGATTGAAAAATTTCATTCCCCATAACTTTATATTGTCAAACAACTAATCATTAGTCCACTTTTTCGCTTTCAACGCGTTTTCGGCCGCCATCCGCTGGGCTTCCTGCTTGGACTTTCCCTCCCCCTCCGCTATCAATTCTTCTCCCAAATACACCCCCACCACGAAATGCTTGTCATGATCCGGACCCCATTCCTTAAGCGCCCTGTAAGAAGGAGTGGCCTTTACTTTTTCCTGCGCCTTCTCTTGAAACAAGCTTTTGGGATCGGCATACAGTTTGCGTTCCAAAATTTCATCCAGCAAAACAATTACGTTGCGCGCGATAAAATCCCTGGCGATTTCATATCCCCGGTCAAGATAAACCGCGCCGATTATGGCTTCCAGGGCGTTTGCCAAAAGATAAACGCGCGCGCGGCCAGTGTCTTTCGCCTCGCCCCGGCTCATCAGCAAAAATTTTTCCACCTCAAGGTCTTTGGCGATCCTGGAAAGCATATCACCATTTACCAGCGCCGCCCGCCAGCTGGTCAATTCTCCCTCCGGATTGGGATAATTTTGATAAAGATGCTCCGTTACCGCCAGTTCCAAAACCGCATCGCCTAAAAATTCCAAACGTTCATTATGATCCAATTTATAACCGCGGTTTTCATTCAAATAAGAACGGTGGGTTATCGCCTGCTGAAGAAGGTCTGGATTGTTAAATTCAACTTTCAATTTATTGGCTAGTTCCCGTATCACAAAAAACATCAAACCTCAATTTCAAAATTCCAATATCCGGCAAAATTTCCGCGTTTAAAAATAAAAAGCGCTGTTTTATTGAAAATTTGAAATTTAGATTTCGGATTTTAAAAATTATCTTGCGAATTAATTGCTATTATTGAAAAATGGCGTTATCCGCTTTCGCGTTATTCATTGTTTTTCATTTCATTCTGTTTTTGTTTTCTTTTCCGAGCATCATCATCTTTCATTGGCTCTCCCATTTCGCGGTAAATCGTCCCCAAAACTCCGTTGACAAACCGCGCCGAACTTTCTCCGCCAAAGGTTTTAGCCAGCTCAATGGATTCATTAATCGCGACCTTGGGAGGGACTTCTTCATAGTTGCCAAAAACCAATTCGGATATTCCTAATCGCAAAATATTGCGGTCAATCACCGAAACCTGTTCCAGCGGCCATTCAGGAGCGCATTTCTCAATCAGTTGGTCTATTTTTTCCCGATTTTTCAGGATATTTTTAGCCAATTTTTCCACAAAACCGCAATCATCCATTCCGGAAGCAAACTCTTCAACATTGCGCCGGATAATTTCGTCAATTTGTTCGTCGCGACATCCGCCAAAATCCCATTCAAAGAGCGACTGCATCGCGACTGATCTTTGAAGATGTCTGTTAGCCATAGATATTTAAGAAACAGCGAATCAAAAAACAAAAACGGTTTAATTTTAGCGCCATTATTTTTGCTTTTTATTTTTCGTTTTTTTTAGTGTGTTAATCGCCTCTCTGCCGCGATAATATCCGCAAAAAGAACAAGCTCTGTGGGACAAAATAGGTTTTCCGCATTTCAAACAATTCTGGTTTTTTTTGACGGTAAGATTGAAACGCTGGCGCTTGCGGTCCCGCCGCGTCCGAGTGTGGCGTTGTTTGGGCACTGACATAAAATAAAATCAAAACGCATAAATCAAAACGTGAAAATGTATTTTTCCTGATTTATGCTTTTGAAAATTAATTTCTTAACATTTTAATATTATCATCAAACGCGCCTTTTGGCAAATTTCACCGGCTCAAAGCCTTGGCGGTGAATTTCGCAGGGGCCGTATTTTTTTAACATTTCAAGATGCAATCTGGTGCCGTAGCCCTTGTGTTTGTCAAAATTATATTCCGGATATTTGGCGTGCATATCAAACATAATCCTATCACGGGTCACTTTGGCGATAATAGACGCCGCCGAAATGGATTTTACCAGCTTGTCGCCGTTTACGATGTTTTTTTGCCTGTAGCTGAAATTGGGAATTAATTTATTTCCGTCAACAAGAACAATAAATTCCTGATTGCGCGCCATAAATTTATTTTTTTTGTTTTTCTGGTTATTGATTTCCGATTCCTGTTTTATGGATCGCATCAGCGAGCCAATCGCTTTCTTCATCGCCAAAAAACTGGCTTCCAGAATATTTATCCTGTCAATCGTCCGCTGATCGCAAATTCCAACACCAACGTAAAAATACTCGCGGATAAAATTAAATATCTTTTCGCGCTGCCCGCAAGATAAGGATTTGGAGTCTCTGATAAGATCAACCATTTTGGCATTTGACATTCCGAGCATTGCGTCCTTTGAAAAATCAGAAATTGAAAATTCAAGATTGCGGACCATCGTCGCGGCAGCGACGACAGGTCCCGCTAACGGCCCCCTTCCGGCCTCATCAACTCCGACAATAAAACCGTAGCCCATGCCCAATAACTCTTTCTCCGATTTAAAAATCGACTCCTCGCTAATTTTCGGATTTCCAAGCGTATTTTGTGCGATCATAGCGCGAATATGAAATTATGCAGTTTATCCCGCTTTTTTTTTGTTTGAAGACAAAGTCGCTGGCCAAAACTGGCGCGAAATTGACTTTGTTTCACGTTTATATTATAACATATAACATCATCGGAAATATCAAAAAATAGGAGGTCAAAATGGAACGTGCGGCAATATTCACACACTACGGACAGATAATCAAAATTCCCATATCGGAGGAAACCGAAAAAAGGGCGCGAAAACTGGCCGAACAAACCGGCATAAATGTACAAGATCTGTATAGAAAGATTTCTGGTCCCGTTTTCAAAGAACGCCGTTATCCAACGGAAAAAGATATAATCAAGTTCCTTGACTCCGGGTCCGGCTAATTGCACCGCATCAATCTCCCTGGAAATCCGGGGAGTTTCTTTTTTCACCAGACCTGCTATACTGAAATTAGCATTAATTTATCTTGCATAACCCATCGGGCGACCAGGGGAAGAAGATAAAAAAATAATATGACAAGGTTTTTTATTTATTCGCAAAGACTGGACCATTAACCGGATTGGCCGGTTTTTTATTTTTCCTAAAATTCCTGATTTTTCAATTTCCAGTTCCCGGTAAAATTCTATCCGCCAAAGAGTAAATTTTTTAGAATTAGAGAAAAGGAATTTCTTTATTGAAAATTAGTTGTTAAATTAAGCGGCGCTTATGTCCGAAACCGCCAAACATAAATTCACCCACTTGCACGTGCACAGCCATTACAGTCTTCTTGACGGTCTCGCCAAAATAGACGAGCTGCTGGACCGCGCCAAAGAACTCGGCATGGAATCGCTTGCGCTTACCGATCACGGGGTGCTTTACGGCGCCGTGGAGTTTTTTATTAAAGCCAAGGAACGCGGTATTAAGCCGATTATCGGCTGTGAAATGTATTTGGCGCCTAATGGATTATCCAACAAAAATCCGACTGCCGATGACCGCAAGCGCTATCATCTTATCCTTCTCGCCAAAAACGAAAATGGTTACAAAAATCTGATGAAATTGGTTTCCATCGCTCATCTAGAAGGATTTTATTATAAACCGCGCATTGATAAAAATATTTTGCGCCAACACAGCGACGGACTCATAGGAATGAGCGCCTGCATTGAAGGCGAGGTTCCCGCCCATGTGGTAATGGGACAATACGAAAAAGCCAAAAATTTGGCTTTGGAATACGAAAGAATTTTTGGCAAAGGAAATTTTTTTCTGGAAATTCAGGACCATCCCCATTACGCCAACCAAAACATCGCCAATGAAGGAATTATAAAAATTTCAAAAGAAACCGACATTCCCGCCGTCGCCACCAGCGATGTCCATTACATTCACAAAAGCGACGCTGACGCTCAGGATGTTTTGCTGTGCATTCAGACTAATCGAAAAATAAACGAAAGCGACCGCATAAACCTGACTGCTTTTGATCTTTCCATGAAAACTCCGGATGAAATAGCAGAATCGTTTAAACATATCCCTGAGGCGCTGGAAAATACCCAACAAGTCGTCAATGCCTGCAATTTTAAACTGCGTCTCGGAGAAACACAACTTCCCCACTTTGAAGTGCCGGATAAACATTCTCCCGAAAGCTACTTGCGCTGCCTCGCCGAAGACGGACTGAAAAAACGTTTCGGCGAAAAAATAACAAAAAAACACATTGAAAGAATGGAATATGAATTAGGCATAATTGAAAAAACCGGATTTGCCTCATATTTCCTTATCGTTCAGGATTTTGTTAACTGGGCAAAAAACCAAAACATCGTCGTCGGACCGGGTCGCGGCAGCGCTGCCGGCAGTTTTATCTCTTATCTTCTAAACATCACCAACATTGATCCTTTGAAATATTCTCTTCTTTTTGAGCGCTTTCTTAATCCGGAAAGAATTTCCATGCCCGATATTGACATGGATTTTGCGGATAACCGGCGCGATGAAGTATTGGAATACGTGCGCCAAAAATACGGAAACGACCACGTGGCGCAAATCATTACTTTCGGAACAATGGCGGCGCGCGCCGCCATCCGCGACGCAGGACGCGCTTTGGGCTGCCCCTATGAATATTGCGATCGCGCCGCCAAGCTTATTCCAATGTTCTCTTCCATTTCAAAGGCGCTTGAAGAAATAAAAGAATTTAAAGATTTTTATGAAAACGATCAGCATGCCAAAAAACTTATTGACAGCGCCCAACGACTGGAGGGAGTGGCTCGCCACGCCTCAATGCACGCCTGCGGAGTAGTGATCACCAAAGATCCGGTCATTGAATACGCGCCGTTGCAAAAAATCACCGGCAAAAACGAAGGCACGGTGACGCAATACTCCTCTTCCACCCAATCCAGTTTTGTGGAAAAAATCGGACTTTTAAAAATGGATTTTTTGGGACTCAAAAATCTCACTATCATCCAGAACACATTGCGTATTGTCAAAAAAATAAGAGAACTGGAAATTGACATTGACAAAATTCCGCTGAACGACAAACGAACATACGCCCTTCTTCAGCGCGCTGAAACAACCGGCGTGTTCCAGTTGGAAAGCACTGGCATGAAAAGATATCTCAAACAACTTAAACCCGAAGTTTTTGAGGATATTATAGCCATGGTAGCTCTTTATCGCCCGGGGCCAATAGACTGGATTCCTGATTTTATTGCCCGAAAAAACGGAAAAAAACAAATTGAATATCTGCACCCGAAACTGGAACCGATTCTGAAAAATACCTACGGCGTAGCGGTTTATCAGGAGCAAATTATGCAAATCGCGCGCGATTTGGCCGGCTTTACTTTGGGCGAAGCTGATGTTTTAAGAAAAGCTGTCGGAAAAAAAATTCCGAAATTAATCAAGGAACAGAGGATAAAATTTATTGAAGGCGCGATAAAAAACAACATCGGCAAAAAAATCGCCGAAAAAGTTTTTGATTTTATTGAACCCTTTGCCGGCTACGGATTTAACCGATCGCATGCCGCTTGTTACGCGTTTATCGGCTATCAGACCGCTTATCTTAAAGCTCATTTCCCGGAAGAATTTATGGCAGCCCTGCTTACTTCAGACCAGGGCGATATTGAACGCGTGGCCGTTGAAATTGAAGAATGCCGGAAAATGGACATTGAAATCATGCCTCCCGACATTAACGAGAGTTTTGAAGAATTCGCGGTTATTGCCGGCGAAGACGGAATTAAAAGAATAAGATTCGGACTCACCGCCATCAAAAACGTCGGCGGCCCCGTTGCTCATGAAATAGTGGAAGAAAGAAAACGCGGAGGAAAATACAAAACCTTGGAAAATTTCATGGAACGAGTCGTTACAAAGGACCTGAACAAAAAGTCATTGGAAGCGCTGGCAAAAGTTGGCGCCCTGGACAAATTGGGAGAACGCGGACAATTGCTGGACAATGTTGACACGCTTCTGGCCTACGCCAAAACAACGCAAAAAAACAAAGAAACAAACCAAATCAGCTTATTCAAAGAAGAAATGGTTTGTGAATCAAAAATTCCCATGACCACATCCGCTCATCAAGTTTCCAAAAAACAAAAACTTGGCTGGGAAAAAGAATTGCTGGGACTCTATGTCAGCGACCACCCTGTTTCAGAATACGCCGATTATCTGAAAAGCGCCGCTACGCCCATTGGCAATATTTCCAAAGAACGGATCGGAAAAAAAATAACAGTGGGGGGCGTAATCGCCAAAATTCAAAAAGTCTACCTAAAAAATCAACAGCTAATGCTTTTTGCGACCATTGAAGATTTGTCCGGCAAAATAGAAATTTTGGTTTTTCCCAAAATGATGGAACGATTAAGCGGTTTTTTTCAGGAAGAAAAAATTATCACTGTCAGCGGCAGTGTTTCCGACAAAGACGGAGTTTTCAAAATTTTGGCCGACGACGCCAAGGAAATTACCGCCCAAGAAATTGAAATAGCCAAACGTCTTGAATTGACCAGGCAAAAAAACGGGAGTTGCCAAAAAATCACTCTTGCTTTTTCCGAAAATCCTTCTCCGGAAACCTTAAAAAACATTTCCCGGCTGCTGAATAACTGCTCCGGCGGAAACGTAAAAGTTTATTTGGAAATTGACAATGTTAAATTGGAAACGCCATACCGTATTCATCCAACGAATGAATTAAAAAACTCCTTGCGCTCCGTTATTGCCAATGGGAGCATAAAAATGGTATAAATTAAAAAGATGCGATAATAATTTCAAAAACATATGGCCAACAAAAATAAACTGGAAATTTTGCGCCATTCAGCCGCTCACATTTTGGCGACGGCGGTTTTGAAAATGTTTCCGGAAGCTAAATTTGGCATCGGCCCGGCCACCGAAAACGGATTTTATTACGACTTTGAACTGCCCCGCACTTTAATTCCGGAAGATCTTCCGATTTTGGAAGAAAAAATGCGCGCTATCATCAAGGCCGATTATAAATTTGAGCGCGCGGAAATGGATGCCGAAAGCGCCTTGGAGCATTTTTCAAAATTAAACCAGATTTACAAAACTGAAATAATTAAAGAAAAATTGCTGGCCGCCGATCATAAGTCGCCCGCCACCGTCTATAAAACAGGCGTTTTTGTTGATTTGTGTTCCGGTCCGCATTTCAACTCAACGGGAGAAATAAAATCCGACGCTTTTAAACTCACCGGCATTTCCGGCGCTTATTGGAAAGGCGACGAAAAAAATCCGCAACTCCAAAGAATTTATGGCGTGGTTTTTGAAAATAAAAAAGAATTGGATGAATATTTAAAACAAATAGAAGAAGCGGAAAAAAGAGACCACAAAAAATTGGGACGGGAACTGGATTTGTTTGTTTTTTCTGAAATGGTAGGCCCGGGATTACCGCTTTACACTGAAAAGGGCGCGTTCATACGCCGGCAGATACAAAATTACTCCAACGAACTGAGAAAAAAAATTGGCTATAGGGAAGTTTATACTCCACAAATAAACAAAGCGGCGCTTTTCAAAAAATCAGGTCATTACGACAAGTATAAGGACAATATGTTTCGCGTAATTTCAAATTACACCAATGAAGAATATTTTTTGAAACCGATGAGCTGCCCACAACACACGCAAATTTTCGCTTCACGAACGCGATCTTATAAAGAACTGCCTATGCGCATCGCTGATTTTGCTAACTTATACCGCGATGAAAAACCCGGTCAATTGGGCGGACTTACTCGTCTGCGCGGTTTTTCTCAGGATGACGGACACTGTTTTTGCCGCGAAGACCAAATTGAAGAAGAATTTTTACTGGTTCTTGAAATGATTAAAGAAGCCATGGAAACATATTCCATGCAATATCACATCCGCCTTTCTTTGCGCGATGAAGAAGAAAAAAGCAAATATTTAGGATCGGATGAAATTTGGAAAAAATCGCAACAAACGCTGGAAAATATTTTAAAAAATAAAAAAATCAAACATGAAATAGTTAAGGGTGAGGCCGCTTTTTATGGCCCCAAGATGGATCTTGTTTCTAAGGATTCGCTGGGCAGAGAATGGCAATTATCCACTATTCAACTTGATTTCAATATGCCGACGCGCTTTAAATTGGAATATGCGGAAAAAGACGGAAAAAAACGCACGCCAGTCATAATTCACAGCGCCATTGTCGGATCGCCAGAAAGATTTTTGGGAATTTTAATAGAACACTATGCCGGCGCGTTTCCTCTCTGGCTTTCTCCGGTTCAAGCAATAATTCTTCCGATCAGTGAAAAATTCGCCGAATACGCTGAAAAAGTAAAAGACGATCTGCTAAAGAACAATATTCGCGCAGAAATAAACAATGAATCGGAAACGCTCGGCAAGCGTATTTCCGAATCCGAAAAACAAAAAATTCCGTATATGCTGATAATAGGACAAAAGGAACTGGCAACCGGCTCCGTTACCGCGAGAGAAAGAAGCAATAAAAAACAAGAAACCGTTAAATTGGACGGGTTTCTGAAAAAAATCAAACAGGAAACCGATTTGAAAAAATAATCTTGCTTTATGTTGCGTTTTAGGGCATCATGAAAGATGCCTTTTTTGATTAAAAAACGCGCTTAAACCGTCCGAAATTTTCAGATGTCATGATGGCGCGTCAAAATAAAAATTTGGCCTGAAAAAAATATCCTTATGAACGAAAAATATTGCATAAAAACTTTTGGCTGCCAAATGAATCATTCAGACAGCGAACGAATCGCTGGATTTTTAGAATTGCATAAATTTAGGCCGGCAAAAAATATTAACGAAGCCGAATTGATAATTTTTAATACCTGTGGCGTGCGCCAAAGCGCGGAAGACAGAGTTTATGGACAGATACACAATTTAAAATCAAAAAATAAAAATTTAAAATTAAAGATAATACTGACGGGTTGTCTAGCAAACAGAAAGGATGTGCAGAAGAGATTGAGGGATAAAATAGATTTATTTTTTCCTATCAGCGATTTTAAAAAGTTTGAGAATTGGATTATTAAAAATTATTTGGAAATTAAAAATTTAAAATTAAAAATTGCATCACAAAAACGCAAAACATTGCGCAAAACGGACATAGACTATCTTTCAATTAACTCCCGTCGCAACAATGCGTATCGGGCGCTTGTGCCAATCATGACCGGATGCGACAATTTCTGCTCTTATTGCGTCGTTCCAAGCGCCCGCGGACGCGAAACTTCGCGTCCGGCAAAAGAAATAATCGCTAAAGTAAAAAATCTGACAAAAAAAGGGGTCAAGGAAATAATTTTATTGGGACAAAACGTAAACAGCTACCACTTCTGGATTTCAAATTCAAAATCAAGAATTTCAGGCGAAGATTCAAAACGCAAATTTTATAATTTTTCAAAATTATTAAAGGAAATAAACAAAATTCCCGGCAACTTCCGGATTCATTTCGTTTCCAATCACCCAAAAGACGTAACGGATGAACTGATTGAAACCGCAGCTAAATTGTCAAAGGTTTGCGAATGTTTTCATTTGCCCCTTCAAGCCGGCAACAATGATGTCCTCCGCCGCATGAACAGAAAATACTCACGGAAACAATATTTTTTATTAATCCAAAAAATAAAAGTGGCGTATAAAAAACACAAGGCGGATAAATTGTTTTCCATAACATCCGACATTATTGTTGGCTTTCCGGGCGAAACGCGCCGCCAATTTATGGATTCGGCGGAAGTTATGAAGAAAGCAAAATATGATATGGTTTATTTCGGTCAATTTTCTCCCCGACCCGGCACTGCCGCTTGGCAAATGAAAGATGATGTTTCCAAAAGCGAAAAAGCTTGGCGCGAAAAATATCTAAATGAGATTTTGAAAAAAACGGCTTCTAAAAACAACCGGAAATATGTCGGAAGGATTGAGGATGTTTTGGTTGAAAAACAGAAAAATTCTCTAGCGCGTCTTGCAAAAAATGAATATTTCGGCAAAACCCGGACAATGAAAAACGTAAAATTCGCATCCGACAAAAAAAAGTTGATTGGAAAAATTGTCAGGGTTAAAATAATCAAAGCGGGAGCGTGGAACCTTGAAGGCGCAATATCAAAATAAAACTTAAAGCATATGAACAGTGAAACGAGCGGGAAAATTATCGTAATTTTAGGACCTACGGCGTCCGGAAAATCGGATATCGCTATTAAATTGGCCAAAAAATTTGATGGCGAAGTAATTTCCGCCGATTCGCGGCAAATATACCGCGGAATGGACATAGGCACCGGGAAAATTTTGCGCGATAAAAATACGGGATTCAAAATTCAAGCCCCGAAATTCAAAGTTTATTATTCATCCGGCATACCCCATCACATGATAGATATAATAAACCCGAAAACGTATTATAATGCCGCTAAATTTAAAAAAAGCGTAAATAAAATAATCCCTGATATATTGAATCGCGGCAAAGTGCCTATTATCTGCGGCGGAACCGGTTTTTGGATCAAGACCATCGTTGATGACATATCCTTTCCGGAAGTCAAACCGGACTGGAAATTGCGCCGGAAATTAAACGAGCAATCCGCGCTTAAATTGTTTAAAATATTAAAAAAACTGGATCCGGATCGCGCCAAAACAATTGATAAAAAGAATAAAACCAGACTGATCAGAGCGATTGAGATTTGCAAAACTATCGGAAAAGTTCCTCTTCTTTCTCTCTCTTGCCGAAAAGAAGATAATAAAAAAGAATTTTTACAAATCGGAATCAAAATTCCCAAAGAAAAACTAAATGCCGGCATTCAAAAACGCTTGGAAAAAAGATTTCGTCAAGGCATGCTGGCGGAAGCAAAAAAATTGCGCGCGCAAGACGTTGGTTGGAAACGCATGGAAAACTTCGGCCTAGAATACCGCTGGCTGGCTAGATATTTGCAAAACAAAATTTCCCGCCATGAAATGCAGAGGAGATTGTTGCAAGACATAAAAAAATACGCTCGCCGCCAAATGACATGGTTTCGCAAAGATAGAAGAATCAAGTGGCTGAAGAGCTATGGAGAAATAGAAAGAGAAACAAAAAAATTTCTGAAAAAAAATATTTAGACCCCGAATTTTCGGGGTCTTTTTTGTTGCTATATAAGTCGGGTGCGACAATTGTTTTTGCAATTTTTGCGATTATCTTCGGCTATTTCACACATGGAACATTCTTTTTCTTTGTTTTTAAAACATAGTTCGCATTTTTTGCAAACACAAATTTCCGTCTTTTTGAGTTTCTCTTCCGTTAACAATGGTACCGCCATGATAAACCCCCTTTTTGCGTAAAATTTTTATTTTTTTCAAAAATCAATGCGTTACATCCATTTTATCGCCAAACTCATCACGCAACAAATCTCTAAATTTTTGCCTGACCTGATCCAGAGTCAATTTTTCAGAAGCGCCTTTCAGGGCAAATCTTAATTCATTCTCAAGACATTTCAACGCTTCCTCTCTCTGCGCTTCCAGATCAGTATTTTTTATTATTTCTGGATTATTTTTCTGTGGAAAATTTTCTTTTGAAATTTCCATAACACCGAAAATAATAACAAATTAATGTCTTTACGACTATGGTACCAGTATATCACAAATCTCACCCGCCGACCAGTATTTTTTCAATACTCTTTTTTAAAAAAATTCTTTTTATGATTATTATGAGACTTTAACGCTCGTCGCGTTCGCTAATTGCCACTTTGGCGAAATTAACCGCGATATCGGCATGATATCCATTTGGGTTTGTTTTATTTTGGAAGGAAGTATTTTTTGAAACTCGCGTTGTCTTTAACAAAACTGGCAGTTGCTTTTTTTTCAGTTTAATGATAAACTGTTATTTAGTCAAGAAAAAAATAATGCTATGAAAAGAACATACCAACCTAAAAAAATGCGCCGAAAAAGAAGGCATGGTTTTCGCTCGCGCATAAAAACGAAAAAGGGCAGATTGATTATAAAAAAAAGGAGAGCAAAAGGAAGAAAACGCCTTACGGTTTAGCATTTTCTGAAACAATATGCTTCCTCTAAAAAATCGGCTTCTGAAAAAAGGGGATTTCCAGAAAGTGTACAGACAAGGAAAAATTTTTTTCTCACCAAACATTTCCCTCGGCTATTCTTCTAATTCGCTCCCTTTTACGCGTATCGGTTTCGTTGTTAGCAAGAAATGCTTTAAAAAAGCGGCTGACCGCAACCGCATAAAACGCCTTATGCGGGAAATTATCCGCTTGTCGCTTCCGCAAATAATTATCGGCGTTGATATCATTTTCTCCTATCGCGGAAAAAATCTGCTTAATTATCAAAAAACCGCGGAACAAATAAAAAAACTTCTAATTCAAAGCAAGCTTACAAAACAATGATGGACTTTCTTCATCTTGTCATTTATCAGCCATTATACAACGCTCTTGTTTTTCTCTATAATGTCATACCGGGACAAGATTTTGGCGTGGCAATTATAGGACTGACTCTGATTTTGAAGATTTTCATGATTCCGCTGAGCCGCAAACAAATTGAATCGCAAAAACGCCTCCAAGAACTTCAGCCCAAAATCAAAGAATTACAAAAAAAATACAAGCACGACAAGGAGCAACAGACTAAAAAATTAATGGGTCTTTACAAAGAAACAAAGACCAACCCTTTTGGCGGTTGCCTGCCGATGATTTTTCAACTTGTTTTTTTAATTGCCATCTATCATGTTTTATTCAACATTTCCAAAGCGAATTTGGTAATTCAACCGGATGTTTTATATTCCTTTATACCCAATCCCGGGACGGTAAAGAATATGTTTTTGGGAATTGTTGACTTGTCTCACCCCAGCATTCCTCTTGCCATTTTAGCCGCCACCGCCCAATACATTCAAAGCAAAATGATGATGGCCAAAACACCGTCTGGTCTAGAAAAAAAAGACGATTCTCATCCGGATTTCGCTCAAATGATGTCCAAGCAGATGCTATATCTTGGACCGATTATAACACTCGTAATCGGAACGCAATTCGCGGCCGGACTTTCTCTTTACTGGCTTGTTTCAATACTTTTTGCCATCGTTCAGCAATTACACATAGAAAAGCAACTGCCTTTACAAAAGGCGGCTGCCGGCAAATAACAAGTAATTTTGCATATTTTAATTATGGAAAAAGATGCTATCAATACTATCGCGGAAATTCTTGAAAAGTTTATGGAAAAAATGGGATTTTCCGCCCGAATTGAAGTTAAAAAACCAGAAAACGGCGAAACGGAAACTCTTGAATGTAACATTATCGTTGATAATGATTCTAATTTGCTTATTGGCCAACACGGCGTTAATCTTCAATCGCTTCAGCATATTGTGCGCCTGCTTGTCCGCAAAAAAATTGACGAAAAAATAAACTTCATAATTGATGTCAATTCATACCGCGCGCAAAAAAATCAAACAATAATTGAACAGGCCAAAACAGCTGCGGAACAAGCCGCAAATGAAAAGCGGGCAGTCATTTTACGACCGATGAGCGCCTATGAAAGACGGCTTGTCCATTTGGAGCTTTCTAAAGACAACCGCGTCTCAACTGAAAGCATTGGCGAGGAAGAAAACCGCAAAGTAATGATTAAACCGAAAAGTTTCGTGTGATTTTCAATTGTCAATAATCAATTTCAATGAATTTTAAAATATCAGCCAAATAATTTAAAATAATTGTAAACTGAAAATTTAAAATGGCTGTTGCCCGCAAAATAGCTTACAATATCATCGCCAGCAGCGCTTCAAAAATACTTTCAACTTTTCTAGCTCTTGTCTCCATCGCTTTTATCACCCGTTATTTAGGCAAGGATGGTTTTGGAAATTATGCCACTGCGCTGGCTTTTTTGTCTTTTTTTTCCGCTCTGGCTGATTTGGGATTATATCACATTGCCACGCGTGAAATTTCACGTTGCGGAGCCGATGAGAAAAAAATTATCAGCAATGTTTTTACCCTTCGCCTTGCAGTATCCTTTCTGATAGTCCTGCTTTCCCCTTTGATTATAATATTTTTTGATTATCCGCCGGAAGTTAAGCGCGGCATTTTTATTGTCGCTTTGGCTTTTTTCTTTTCTTCCAGTTATCAGGTTCTGAATGGCGTTTTTCAAAAAAATCTTTCCATGGATCGAGTCGCTTTCGGAGAGCTTGCGGGAAAAATCATCCAGACAGCGATTATCATCGGCGCCGTAAAATATGACTTGGGATTTAACTGGATTATATCTTCGCTTTTGGGACACATGATTTTTACATCCTTCCTAATTTTCTTTTGGTCGCGAAAATACGTCCGACTCCATCTTTCTTTTGACTTTGCTTATTGGAAAAAATTTCTTCGCGAATCTCTCCCTATGGGAATCTCGGCCATCACAACCTTCGCTTATTTTAAAATGGACACAATCATTCTTTCCGTCATTAAAGAAAGTTCGGATGTCGGCATTTATAATGCCGCTTATAAAATACTGGAAAACATAACATTTTTTCCGGCTATGGTAACCGGCTTGATTATGCCCATACTTTCCTATAATATTTTTACCAACTTTGACAAATTCAAGGAAATAGCGGACAAAACTTTCAAATTTTTCACTATTGTCACCATTCCGCTTGTGGTCGTAACATTATTTTTTTCCGAAAATATCATTGCGCTTATCGGCGGAGCGGGATTTTCCGAATCAGCCGTTGTTTTGCGCATAATTATTTTCGCTCTGGCTCTTATTTTTTTTGGACATCTTTTCAGTATTATTCTTATTGCCGGCAACTATCAAAAAATTCTGATGTATGTTTTGGCGATAGCCGCCGCAATCAGCATAACGCTTAACATTATTCTAATCCCCCGTTTTTCCTATTTGGCCGCTGCTTATGTTTCAGTCGCCACTGAATTGATTGTCGTCGCTTTGACAATTTTTGCCGTCGCCAAAAAAATCAAGTATTTGCCCGTCTTGTCCAAAATACATTATATTCTGACTGGAGCTTTCTTTATGGCATTGATTTTCTCTTTTTCCCAGAATTTCCATTTTTTACTGTCAATTACGCTGGGAACTGCCGTTTATTTTGCCGTTCTTTGGTTTTTTAAAGTAATTAACGCACAAGAAATCATATCCTTGATTGACAAAAAGGATATTGAAAGATATGAAAAAATCTCCTAGTGTTTTTGTCACAGTTTTGAACTATAACGGCAAGAGCGTTATTCGCAAATGTCTTCTTGGTATTTTTGAACTTGATTATCCAAATCTTGAAGTTATAGTCGTCGACAACCATTCAACAGATGGTTCATTGGAAATTGTCAGAGAGTTTTTTCCCCGTTGCCATATTATTGCCAATCCGGCCAATCTTGGATTTTCGGCAGGCAACAACATCGGAATCCGCTTTGCCCTTGAAAAAATGGCTGATTATGTTTTTTTGCTGAATAACGACGCGGTATTGGAAAAAAACACGCTTGCGCGACTGATTGAAGATTGCGAACAAAATTCAAAAATAGGAATAATAAGCCCTGTTATTCTTAATAAAAAAAGCAAAAAAATATGGTTTGCCGGCGGAAAAATAAACTGGTTGCGCATGAAAGCGGAACATTTGAACGACCCGTCTTTTCCTGAAACAAAACTTTTTGAAAGCCAGTATATTTGCGGTTGCGCAATGTTAATCAAACAAAAAGTTTTCCGGGAAATCGGTCTGTTTGACGAAAAGTTTTTTCTTTATTATGAAGACGCTGATTTTTCATTGCGAGCCCGCAAAAAAGGATTTCATCTGGCCGTTTGCCCGCGAACTGTCGCGTATCATGCCGAAAGAAGCGAATATAATGAAAATAATAAAACAAACAAAACATATTGGCTGATCATCTCCGGAATTATATTTTTTCGCAAACACACCCCGTTTTTCCTGAAACCATGGCAAATGATATATTTTCTTGGAAGGAGATTAAAGAATTATTGTGATTTAATGTTTAGAAAAAAACGGATCGCTTTCGTGGTCCGCCAGGCATATAGGGATATTAAACATGTCTGACACAAAAAAAATTTCCATAATTATTGTCAACCATCAAAGCAAACGACACCTAAAAAAATGTATCGCTTCTTTGCGCGCCAAAATAAAACCGGAAACTGATTGCGAAATTATTGTTGTCAATAATGACACTTCTGAAAATTTGAAAGATTTGTCTTTTCTTTTTCCGGAAATAAAAATATTGATTTCCCCAAAAAATTTCGGTTTTGGATCGGCCGCTAATATTGGAGCGAACGAGGCGATTTTTGATATTTTATTTTTTCTTAACCCCGACACCGAAATAATTAATGGAAAAATATGCTGTTTATTGGAAGAATTTGAAAACAACCCGGAAATCGGAATTATTGGACCGCGGCTTATTGACCGAAATGGGAACACTGAATGTTGGTTTTTGGGAAAAGAACCGACCTTGCTCAAAACTATCGGAAATAATTTCGGTTTTTTTTCACACAAAAAAATTCTGAAAAACAACAAAAAAACCGAGGTTGACTGGATAAGCGGCGCCGCTTTTTTTGTGCGAAAAGATATTTTTAAAAAACTGGCTGGTTTTGACGAAAAATTTTTTTTATACTTTGAAGATGTTGATTTTTGCCGCCGAACAAAACAATCCAGATGGAAAGTTTTATATTTCCCTGAATTTATCGTGCGGCATCTGGGAGGAAAAAGTTTTTCCAGCCAATGCGTTCAAAAAAAACACTTTTACCGTTCTCAAAAACGTTATTTTCTCAAACATTATGGAAAAATTCAAGCGGAAATTATTGACTTTTTGCGCCGATTAACCCATAATCTAAAAAACAAAAAGGATTAAACTTTTAAAAAATCGTCTTTTGAAAAATTTATTTTTTAATTATGCTTTTCAAATTATTGCTGTTTTTTGTTTTTTTCCTTCCTTTTCAATTCGCCTTAAACCCCTTTCCATCCGTTGATTTGGCGATTATCCGTCTATTAGCCGTCTTCTTGTTTTTAGCTTGGATTTTTCAGGGACTAAAAAAGAAAGAAATTTTTATACCTCAAAAAATTCAGATTTTGTTATTGCTTTCTTTTTTATGTTTGGCGGCATTCTCTTTGTTTTTCGCTCAGAATTATGAATGGTCATTGAGAAAAATTTTTTTTCTGTTATCTTTTTTTCCCATTTTCTTCGTCGTCGCCGACTTAAGCCGAGATCCGAAACGTTTTTTGACTCTGATAAAATTTCTGGTGGCGGGAGCGGGAATAGCGGCTATAGGCGGAATCTTGCAATTTTTTCTGCAATTTGTCATAGGACTTGACCGAGTGATGGAATTATCCGAGCGTCTCGCGCCGTTTTTTTTGGGAAATTATTTTTCGCAATCCGTAATCCAAAATTCCAGCTGGCTGGTTAACGTGGCCGGCCGGGATTATCTCCGCTCATTTTTTGTTTTTCCCGATCCGCATATGTTTTCTTTTTTCCTTGGCATGATTCTGTCTTGGAGCGTCGCCTTGGCGGCGCATCTTTGGAAAACTCAGCGTTGGCGCTGGATTTTCTCGTCTTTTTTGATTTTAATATCAACTCTTCTGACTTTTTCGCGCGGAGGATATCTTGGCCTGGGAGCAGGAGCTATTTTTACTTTTTTTCTTTTTCATCAAATGATTCCTGCCGTTTTCAGAAAAACGGCGCTGATTCTATTATTTTCTGCTGTTATTTTTATTTTTCTGCCAATTAATCCAATAAGCCAAAGAATGCTTTCTTCTTTTAACCTTCAGGAGGGATCTAATCAGGCGCGCCTGGAAACTTGGCGGCAATCACTGGAAGTTATCAAAGAAAATCCTCTGGGAGGAACAGGAATAGGAAATTATCCATTATCCGTCAAATCCGACTCTGATTATCGCGAACCGATTTATGCCCATAATATTTTTTTAGACATTGCCGCCGAAACCGGAATTGCCAACGCTCTGATTTTCATCGCTCTTATTTTATTTTCCATTAACAGTTACCTCAGACAAGCTCGTTTTAACTATTTCTTTTCCGCCGGCGCGATTTCTCTCGTTGTTTTTTTTGTCCATTCTTTTTTTGACACGCCGCTTTTTTCCGTGCATATTCTGCCGCTGTTCGTCATTATTATCGCGATCAGCACCATTGATTTCTTTTCAAAATCCGGACAAATTCAGCCAGCCGCTGACGCGTGAAAATTTATGTTTTGAATTTTTAATATATCCCTGGACATTAAACGTTAAAAACGATTTAAATGTCGGACATTTGACAAAAAAATACCTGATGAAAAAAATTATAAATGTCAAAAATTTTATTTATCTGACTGTTTTTTTTCTGCCGCTTTATCTGGTGAAATTTTCCATCCGGGGAATTCCCGTCAATTTGTTGGAAATTCTGACCGGATTAACTTTTATTTTGTGGATTTCGCGAATTAATTTTTCTTCCTGTAAAAAACTATGGCAAGAACATAAAACATACATTGTTTCACTTTGCTTGATAGCTTTTGGTTTGACCGTCTCCGCTTTAATTAATGAAAATTACGAAAGCGGCTTTGGTATTATTAAAAGCTGGTTTCTTGTTCCGTGGATTTTTTCACTAATTGTTCTGAGTGAAATAAAAACCGCGCGTGACGCGAAAAACGTCTTGAAAGCGTTTTTTTTATCCGCTTTTTTCGTCAGCATCACAAGTTTTATTTATTTTTTCAGCGGCCAGACAACATATGACGGGCGTCTTGGGGCTTTTTATCTTTCTCCCAATCACTTAGCGATGTTTTTGGCGCCGGCGCTTTTTGCCGGACTGATAAACTTAAAAATCAGCTCCGCAAAAAATATGAGCGGATTTTTCTTTTGGATTTTTTGTTTTTTTTCCATTATTTTCGGATTGTATTTGACTCAATCTTATGCGGCTTTTGGCGCTGTATTGATTGGTTTTATCTTAACAAAATTCATAACCGACGGGAAAAGTTTTTTTTCATCCAAAGTCTTTCTTTTTTGCCTGTTATTTCCGATAGTTTTTATTTTTACCCATTGGAATTCTCCAAAAATTGAAAGCATAAAAAATAATTATGAGAGATCTTCTTTGTCTTCGCGTCTTATTATCTGGAAATCTTCCATCAAAATTCTCGCGGACAATCCGTTGTGGGGAATAGGATCCGGAAATTTTCAAAACAAATATTTGGAATATCAAAAATATTTTCCGCCTTATTTGGAATGGGCGGTTCCTCAACCGCACAATTTATATTTGGCTTTTTGGCTGCAAAGCGGTTTGTTTGGGCTAGGAGGTTTTCTTTTTATTGTTGGCTGGTGGTTAAAAAAAACAATCGCGATAATAAAAAAACAACCGGATAATTTGCCGCTTGCTTTGCTGGGAATGGTTTTTTATATTTTATCGCATGGATTGCTTGACACAACAATCTGGAAAAACGATTTGGCTTTGATGTTTTGGA